>JAZQSP010000163.1:0-3164 GCA_045630205.1 Faecalimonas sp.
AAACAGGTTGATGAAATGCGTAAAGAGCATAGGGAAGAGACTTCTAAAATGACTGAGGCCCTTAATAATAATACATTAGCTCTTCAGCGTCTTATTGATAAACTTGGAGATGGTAAGATATGAAGCCTACATGTAACCAGGTGATCAAGCTGGCTCAGTCCCAGGTGGGATATAAAGCACCTGGACCCGGAAAGCGTAATAAGTATGCTGCTTATATTGACAGCCACTTTCCGACATTCTATAACGGCAAGAAGAATGGTGCAGACTGGTGTGATGTGTTTGTAGATTACTGCGTCCTTTATATTGCACAAAATGCAAAAGACGCAGAATATGTATTGTGTCAGCCTGCAAGGTCATGCGGTGCCGGTGTCGGGTGGTCATGGAAATATTATAAAGCTAAGAAGAGAACTACGAGCACACCAAAAGCAGGACATCAGATCTTCTTAAACAAATTGAAGCATACGGGAATTGTATATAAAGTAGATTCTAAGTATGTTTACTATGTGGCCGGCAATGAGGGCGGAGGCCACGGACAAGTTAAGAAACACAAGGTGCTTAAGACAAATAAGTCCATATATGGGTACGGAAGACCCAGATATGCTTGAAAATCACTATATATTGTGTTATATATGAATTGATAAGCTCATTATTACCTCACATATGGCTTAGGATTTCCGACTACACACCGCTGCTACCCTGGCGGTGTGTATTTAATTTGTAATAATTTTTGTCTTGATTTAGGCTCCCGTTTTTGTTATCTTGAAATCAGGTCGGAAACCTAATACAAGAAAGTGAGGTATTTTTTATGAACTTTGAACCTATTTTCCACCTCGATGTAATCTACGACAAAAAGAACGGCAAGTATATTGTCGTTCGTGATGACATGTGCTACGAGTGCGATAATGACCAGGACGTGCTTAACCTGATCCGCAATTTCGCTGACGCACGTTTCGAATGGTGAGGTGATCCTTATGAAATTTAATAACAAGTATGAGACCCTTATAGCTCAGTACAGGAAGATAATCGAAGACGATAACCGTATGTTATCGGACCAGAACAAAGAGATAGTCAGGCTCAAGGAAGAGTTAAAGCACGCTAAGAGCTTAATAGGACTTTATGAAGCCTGCTTGACACAAGGTATCAAAGTTGATTTCCCTGATGTGACCGGGAAAGGGGGTAAATCGGTTCAAAACGGTTCAAAAGGGTTCAACGATGGTGATATAGATTTTTCAGATTTTTAATTAAGTAAAGGAGACATTTTTATGTTTAATTCCAAAGAAGCTAAAGAAGAGAAAGTCAATTACGAAGTAACAGTTATCGGCGTCAGACAGACAAAGCATGATAACATGGTCATGGTCGATCTGGACGTTAACGGAGTCAAGATCTACAGCTGCATTTTGAAAGAGATCACTGTCAAGAAGACAGGCAAGAAGTATAAGGAAGGTGATACATGCTATGTATTGAACCTTCCCCAGGAGAAGGGCACCGATGGTAAGTATTATGATCGTGTATGGTTCCCAGTCTCGTCCAAGATCACCGACTCGGTATGTGATCAGGTAGCACATAGACTCAACCAGTAACAAGCCCACGGGCTTTGAACATAGGGCCCCGGTAACACGGGGCCTTTAGTATAAGGAGGTTTATATGAAAAAAATTCCGACTTTATTTAAAAGACAATTTCGAGACCACAAAGTATGTGACATCTATAACGAAGTTAATATTGACTTGGAGTGGGTCTTAAAGGGTGAAGGCATAGCAACGTTAAAATTTGATGGTTCGTGTACGGCAGTCATAGACGGTGTTTTTTATGTTAGATATGACGCTAAAAACGGAAAGAAAGTTCCTGATAACGCAATTAAGTGTCAGGAAGAAGCCGACCCGGTAACTGGTCATTTACCATGTTGGGTGCCTGCAGATAGAAACAACCCTGCTCATAAATGGTATTGGAACTCTTATGATAATTATTTAATGCATGGTTATGGAATTGAAGACGGCACATATGAAGCAATCGGACCACATTTTCAAGGCAATCCATATAACATGCCTGATGATGACCTCGTTAAACACGGTTCTGTCATAATTGACGATTTTCCAAGAGATTTTAAAGGCATTCACGATTACCTTGAAAGACATAAAATCGAGGGTGTTGTGTTTTGGAAAGATGGGGAGCCAAAATGTAAGATTAAAAGATCAGATTTTGGTTTTGATTGGTGAGGTGAAAACTATGGCTTTTCCATACAAGGACAACACTAACACCGGCGGTGAAGTGCTATGTGCTTCATGCTTCTATGCTGAAGGTATTTGCAGAGGTGAGTTCTTTTGTGCCAGAGACGGCGAGTTCCACTACTGCGTAGGTATATGCAATAAGTATAAAGAATTTAAGAGAGGTGAAGAGAATGGCTAAGAAGTTTTATACAGAGGGTATGACCGTCTCCGAGATATTATCAATGGATCCACGGCAGATGGCAAAACTTGATACACGTGAAATATCTAGAGCACTAAGAACGGTATCACTAGCAGCTAATAAGCGTGTGGCAAGGCTTAAGCAGTATGCCAAAAAGGAAAATGGTAAATGGGTGCCTAAGAAGTCAGCTGCTGTTCAGATAGCAACGGATGCGCTTAATTGGTTTACAGAAAATGCACGTGTGACAAAATTTGGTGTTAAGGGTGTCGGAAGCCGTAATAAAATGTTACAGCAGATTTCGGCTATCAAGCAGTTCATGGGTATGAAGTCTTCAACTGTCTCCGGTGCAACTAAGGTACGAAAGGAAAGAGAAAAGAGGCTTTTCGGCAAGACCCGTGAACAGGCCGGAAGAGGTCAGTCAAAGAAGCAGAAGCAGAAGACTTATGCCAGGTACCAACAAATGAACGCTAAAGTGTGGGAATTATACTATAAGTTCATGGAGCTTCAAAAGCTTGATCCTCATTCTTTATGGGAAGGTTCCGATGAAGTCCTTGCATTTACCGGGCATAGCGTGTCAGCCGGGTACAGTGATGAAGAGATATTAACGGGAGCTTTGAGGAAAGTAAAAGAGACAGATGAAGAACAGGCCGCAGAATATGATGATCTATTCGGCGATAATTGGAACGATTTCGGAAGCTTTGACGGTAATATCTAATGTTTGTACTTGATCCTAAGCCACATGGTATAAATGAGCTTGATG
>JAZQSP010000164.1:0-1327 GCA_045630205.1 Faecalimonas sp.
CCTGCTCCACCTGCTGCAACCTGAGCTGGGTTAACAACAACGATGTAACACATAGCAAAAAACGTTGTAAGGCCGGCAAAGATTTCGGTTCTTACTGAAGAACCTCTCTCACTGATTTTAAAGAATTTGTCCATCTTAAAATCTCCTCCTTATGTAAAAAATAATTACTTAAATTTTACCAAGAAATCTGGTAAAAATCAACATATATTTTAAAAAAAGCCAGAACAACACAATATGTTGTCCCAGCCCCTTTATCTTAGTTGTTAATGAATTTGTCTTCTTCGTTGTTCCAGCTGTAAAGTTGTCTGATTTCCTCTCCAACTTTTTCTACCGGATGTTCTGCAGCAATCTTTCTCATTGCCTTGAAGTGAACTTGTTTTCCAGAATCAGACATATCTAACAAGAACTCTTTTGCAAATGAACCATCCTGAATATCAGAAAGAATCTTCTTCATAGATTTCTTAGTCTCTTCTGTGATAATCTTAGGTCCTGTGATGTAATCACCGTACTCAGCTGTGTTAGAGATAGAGTATCTCATTCCAGCGAAACCTGATTGGTAAATGAGGTCAACGATTAATTTCATCTCATGAACACATTCGAAGTAAGCATTTCTTGGATCATATCCTGCTTCCACCAATGTCTCATAACCTGCTTGCATAAGTGCACATACACCACCACAAAGAACTGCCTGCTCTCCGAAAAGGTCTGTCTCAGTCTCTGTACGGAATGTTGTCTCAAGAACACCTGCTCTTGCTCCACCGATTGCTGCTGCGTAAGCCAAAGCTTTGTCCAAAGCCTGTCCTGATGCATCCTGCTCAACAGCTACAAGACAAGGAACACCTTTTCCTGCCTGATATTCACTTCTAACTGTGTGTCCAGGTCCTTTTGGAGCAACCATTGTTACATCAACGTATTTTGGAGGTGTGATACATCCAAAGTGAATATTGAAACCATGAGCGAACATTAACATGTTGCCTTCTTCTAAGTATGGTTCGATATCATTTTTGTATAAATCAGCTTGTTTCTCATCATTGATAAGGATCATGATGATGTCAGCTTTCTTAGCTGCTTCTGCTGCTGTATATACTTCAAAACCTTGTTTTACAGCCTTATCCCATGAACGGCTTCCTTCGTAAAGACCGATGATAACGTTGCATCCTGATTCTTTTGCATTCAACGCATGCGCATGTCCCTGGCTACCGTAACCGATAACTGCAATTGTCTTTCCTTCCAATAATGATAAATTACAATCCTCTTGATAATAAATTTTGTTAGCCATTTTTATATCCTCCTAAATTATTATAGCTCTCATTTATTAGTTAAAGGC
>JAZQSP010000165.1:0-14233 GCA_045630205.1 Faecalimonas sp.
CACTATGTAACAAATTCTTAACAATATTAAGCGCATTAAGAACATTAAGAGAAAATAAGAAGAAGCAGCATCGCTGCCGCTTCTTCAATGATTGTTTTTGTTTTAGCAGTAATAGTATAGATACAATGTTGCTGTTTCATCTTTTGTTACAGTCTCTCCAAGCGTTTTGACTAGATATACTTTATCTGTCCTGTGGTCCACCTGGATTGAATAGATCTCACCAGTTGCGTTATTAACAGATACGGTAGAATCATAATAACTTTCAATGAATTTCGTGCATTTAAAATAGGAATGGCCATCGGTCAATCGCGCATAAAATTCTGGAAGATTGGTTATTCCAGCAACAACACTTCCGGATGTGAAACTGCCTATTGTAACCATTTGGGCATACGGATATATACCTTTAAACGCATCCGCTGCCATGTTATATTTAAAGCCTGTATTATTTTGATCTGTTACATGTGATGTTGTATCATTGGAGTTTCCTGTAGCAATAAATAGATTTGTTCCTGTAAGATTTGTATTACCTTTGCAAACGGCATTAGATGAATCATATATTTCAATTAATGCTGTTCCTGTTCTTGTGTAAATCAGAGCATTATTTGAAAAAACCAAGTCACTGCAATTTTTTTCAACATGGATCGGGTTTGCATTGCAGCGGCCTAATACACATCCGTCAACCGTCACTCTGCCATATCTGGCTATTGTGATCAAATGATCTGGGTCACTATGAAACACTCCTTGAAAGTCAGTGCCTCTGATCCCGTCAATTGTACATCCCGTAATAAGCCATGTACCACCATATGACGGGTGCAGCGTTCCATCAACACCGCCATCAATAATAAATGCCGGGTTTGCAAAAGATTTGATGTAGCAGTTTGATACAAGACAAAATTGTGCATAACCAGTGATAAACGTTCCGGATTGATCGCTAATGCAATCTTCTATAATAATATCTGCAAGCTGTGTTACATTTTGATAAGTATCAGCTTTTAACAGTATAGAAGAACAACGACCAGTAACCAGCATTTCCTGCTGCACACCTTCATATATTTCATATTCTTCACCGATACCATGAAAACGACACCCAATAATATTCATTCCACGCATTCCTGTATTATTTTCCGGAAGTTCAATAGAAATTCCGTATCTACAATGTGAGAACAAACAATTTAAGAAATCGACATTTCTTGACGGACAATACGCACCTATTCCAATTTTTGCAATTTGGCAATCTTTCATTTGTGAATCACTATTTCCGTTTATGCCTCTGAAATAGAATGCTATTGTATTATCCCGGTATACATTATTATACGAAGATACAGCGATATTTTTAAAGGTAGTTCTTTCCGCACAATCAAACAAGATATCAACATTTTCATCAACGAAGATTCTATATCTGGCTTCTGCGATTGTTAGTGCAAAAATACTAACTCTTTCCGGTACCATTAACGTATTCGTAATTCTGTAATCACTAATTAAACATACGGGGAGATAGTTGTTATCATGCGCAAAATTGAGAGCTGCTTGAAATGCGTCTGTATCATCTGTCACACCATCCCCAACGGCCCCAAACATTTGCGGAGTAACGTAATGATTAATAACTTCTTTTTGCAGTTCTTCTGTTAGTTTTATTTTTGCGATGCTATGATCTTCTACAGTGGTAGTTGCTTCCGGATGATCTGCTAACCAATTATCAACTGCTTCTTGAATGTCCAGCACATCCATAGGGTTCCCCCAGAATGTTTGACCATTTCCTAAAGAGATTAATACATCGTTCAACTTTCCATCCGGATCCGTTGTTGGTTTATTTACTTTTTCCGCAAGCCCGTTAATGATTTCTTCCTTATGATCCTCAAAGTCTTTTATGGTCTTAATTATCCAGTCAAGATTTAACTGGTGCATGTCCGTGTAGGGAAAATTCTGGAACATAGATAACACTCCTTTCATTAATAAACAAGCAAGCAAAACCGATTTTTGAACGATTCAACAATAATCGGTATTACATTTATGATTTTAGCAACTTCAAGTTCCTGGGTCAACATGTCTTGACTGGTCATCGTACCAATATTTCCGAAAGCCAGCAAAGATCTTTCTGTATTCCCTTCATGTTCTATTTTTTCACCATGGGTCAGGGTTTCGGTTTTACCGTGAACAAATGTTTCCTGTGTGTTCAGAGTCAGAGTATCAGTATCATCATGTGATTCGGTTGTTTCCGCGTCATGGTCAGTTGTATCAATCTTTCCATATTCGGTTTTATCTGTGGTGTTATGCGTTGTGGTGTTTGTTCCTTGTGCTGCATTGGTTACAACGTGACCATGAAGGGTATCAGACGAATCATGTGCGACAAGCGTATTTGAATCATATCCGGTTATCTTATTGCTAATGGTATCCGTTCCACTATTTGTATCAGTGCTGCTGCTTGAACCAGAATTCTGATCTGTTCCCGTTCTTTTTAGCTGGTCGTTACCTGACAGGGTATCAACGTTAGTCTCATCTATAGTTGTAACGTGTTCCGCGTCATGGTCTGTTGTTTCTGTTCCTGTCCGTGAATTGGTATCCTGGCCCGCAGCGGTATTAACATCATTCCCGGAATGTTCTTCGGTTCGTCCGTCCGTGATGGTTTCTGTTTCGTTTCGTCTATAGTTTTCAATAGGATCATATTCAGCCAGGGAAGCTTTATAAACCCGATCCCAATAAGGTTTTTCCTTTCGTGACCAGATCCCTATTATTGACTTTGCCACAACAGGAGCAGGATATAGAAATTCGAGTTCCGCACAATCCAGCAAGATATTTTCCTTTGTGATCTGCTTTTGCGCGTCTGTAAAATCGTCAGGGAATTCCATCAAATCCAGGACAGTATTATCATAATTATATAACCCCATTATTGATAAATTAGCTCCCCTGCTCATTTCTGATCATCTCCTTTCGTCCATCCGTCTGCAATTTCAGTCTGCGGATTTACACGCCAGTCAACCGAAAGAGACAGACCAAACATATTGTTAGCTTTCTCAAGTTCCTTCCTGACCGTTTCCATCCAGAGTTCACACCTGGTCGCGGTTTCAACGTTGTTCGCGTTTACTTCATCAGCAATCAACCGTTCCCGTTTATCCGTATTCGCATTCGGTATTCCGATTTCAGTATCAAACATCGCCTCAATTTTACGCATGTCTGACAGAATATCAGATGTAACATAAAGTTCTTTGATATTCTGCGTAAACGGGAACCAGTTCGGCGTCCCGTCATCGTTAAGCAACTTCTTTCCGATCACAACAGCAGGATCACCTTCGGAAAGGTTATCAAACATTTTCTTGTATGATTCCGCCTGGGCTTTGTTTTCAGCACCGAACACAACCCCAGATTTGGTGTTTACCAGATTGATTCCCATTGCTTCAGATGCCAGTGCGAGTTGATCTGCGTAGTATCCTACAATATCCATGATAGAGGAATAATCAGGCTGCAACTTTACCAGCACACAATCTGTATCAATATTCAGTGTGAGTGTAGGCAGCAGCGGATTCGAGACAATCACATATGACGGTCTGTAATACAGATTATATCCGCCAGGGCTGCACTGCTGGCATACAACACCATACCGATCTGTTTTGAAAACGGAAATGAAACCATACCCGTACAAAGTATATAAGAAGTAGTCCTTATCCCATTCGTCCGGAATATTCCATTTAAAAACAGATATCGCTTTCTGAAGGAGATACTTCCGGAAATACCGTTGCAATCGGGTATTTTTGACATGTACTGTTGATGGAGATCTTGAAGCGGAATAGAGATTGATATAGTTATAAGTTATGCCCTGATCCATCGTCTTTTCATCACCTTTCGTTTATTAGTAATCAGGTACAGTGCTATTGGCGGCATAATACCCGGCTCCGGAGGAGATGGCGGGTTTGGGTCGTCCGGGTCTGGCGGATCTGGCGTGGGCGGATCTGGCGGATTCGGAGGATCATCCGGGTCAATAGGATCAGGATAAACAACATCCATTTGAAGCGCGCAATGTGTCCAATAATTTGCCCTCCATCCTGATTCGTGCACCCCGCGCCCACCATATCCGCCGGATTGCATGATACCAAGTCCCAAGTCGGTCATTATCCCGACATGTGTCACATTCCCGATCCCGTCCATATAATATCGCGCAGGTATTGGCGGTTCATTATATGTGGGATCTGTTTCCGTCTTTATTCTAAACAGTAAAATCCCCTGTGGCAAGTCCCTCCAATCATTTGTGGTTGTCCAGCGTTGCAGCGCCTGTTGCAGGGTGCCCTTCCATGTCAGATTGTTGGATCTCCATAGCGTATTTGTTCCGTTAAGCATGGAACGCAGCCCCAGGTCAATACGCACCTGGTTGACGAAATGCACACAGTCAAGCTGGGAATATGGGATATTCAAATTCCTGTATGAATACGCTTGTATTGCATAGTCCTGGCCCGTTACCGTTGGCATTCAATCATCCCCTATTCATAGAAAAACCCTGTTGTCAGAAATTGTTTAATCAAAGCCTTTTCAACGTCAAAACATGCGATACTAACATCCGGAGAACGAACCATAATAAAACCAGGAATATTTTTTAGTGTTCGCATCGCACACAGCGGACGGCCCAACTGTGCGTTATCATCATCCACAACTAAATAGCATGTAGTACATAGATAATTATTTTGCGCGAACATGAGCATACTGCCGTTTGAACCAGATGTTAATAGTTGGGGCGCTTTTGCGTTAAGATAGTTATTCAGGTTGTTATACTGATATATCATATCCGCAGCGCCTACTTCAAAACCGGCAATACCAGCAGATGCAATCAATGCGGGAGCAGATGTAACATCTATATTAGAAAGAGCGCTTTTGACGGAATTATACAGTTGCATTTTATCTGCCATTTGACCAGTGACGGCTCCCAGGTAATCACTTCCGACCTGTGCAAGCTGGATTTCAACACCTATCATTGCCGTCATCCTGGTCATTAACATCTTTTCAAGGTTACCGGTTTGTGTCCTGGCATGAAGCAGCAGCGCGCCCATTCCAGTTATAAAGTCGCACTGCAATTCAATGGTCAGTTTATCAATAGATGTAAGATATTCATCAGGAAGCTGTACTTCTCCGAATGGTGTCATCCGCAGCACACGAGTCGTATAAGGAGAATGATTCATAAAATATCCCCGCGCGATCTGCGGATGCTGATATAATGTAATATCTTCAGACCTTGTATATACGGGAATACTTGCGCTTAACATGTACGCAGATATTCCGGTTCCGCATTGCCACCAGCCGAAATTGATTGTTGATACCGATGTCTTGAACGCTGCGGGAATCACAGAAGGATCAAACGGGAACCATTTACAGGAAACAATATACTGATATGGATTATAAATAACTTTTGTCGCGTCCGCTGGGATGAAGTCCACCATGTTAACCAGTCCATTGTCAGTTAAGAACGTATCAGACAGCAGATAAGCGCGCAGCGTTGCCATTTCTGCCGGAGTCATCTGATAATAGGTAATAGCACCCTGGGTGGCAGTGCTTTCCTTTCCAATAATCCCAACAATATAAAAACCTGCCGTTGCAGATCGCACATAAAATTCTGGCAATTGCTGCATATGTGAATGTACTTCTGCTTTGGTGATATAAGTGTTATCCTGGATCCATCCATCGTATTCATATGAGGAACGCATAACATATTCTGTCATATTTCCGATATCCGTCTTAAATGATGCCAGGACATCACAAACACATTGACATTCCCAGACACCATTTAGCCAAGTCCAGTTATTAATAAAATAGAATCGTTCAAACGTTGGAATATAGCAATAATTCCAGAACGGATTTTTGGGCGGATCTGTTTTGAGGATCAGAGACGGATTGAAAACCGTTGTTGACCCCTTCAGTTCACACGCAAGCGTTGTTGGCTCTGTGTTTACAATCTTTGTTGAATTAGTCCGTTTTGCGAATTGATAAAATGTTATGTTCATCAAATCACCTTCCTATTAAAGTGGGGAGATGTTGCCGCATCTCCCCCTGTGGACAAATTATGTATTCCTGTTGATAACCCTGTGAATTCTGTGGATTAGTCCAGAGTCAGCAGCGCCATTTTTTCAGTCGAGTCAAATACTACCCTTTGCTTGCAGTGCACATGCAGATTGCGATAGAGGCCCTTTGTATTTACGCCCGTAGAAAGTACGCGCCGATCCAGGATGGTCATACCCATTGCATCACGATCAAACATCAGGCCGACAACATTAGACACAGTTGTCGCGCTTCCGGTAACAACAGAACCGTCAGCAGCCGCAGTATAAACAGGAGTTACTTTTACCTGGTCTTTCGTTTTGATGCACTGCCAGTAGGGCAACGCTTCCACGTCTGCAAACCGGATGAAGGAATCGTGATAAGTATCAGCCAGGACGCGCGCGTCCATCTGACGGAGGAAAGGAGAATACATATAAACGCGCTGCATTTCCGCAGGAGTATGCCTCAAGATCGGTTTGCCGGAAATTACCGTCTGGAACATGGTACTATTAGCCGCAAACAGGTCAGACAGTTCCGCCACACGCGCATACAGCCATTTACAGAACCCGTCAAATACAGACGGAGTGTAAATATCCTCGATCGTATAGCTGCTGCCTGTCAGCGTATTATATTCGGTCAGCAGATGAATATTTCTTTCCGAATTGTTTTCCGCCTTGATTGCGCCGATTGCATTACATACCAGACCGCGCCGCAAACCTTCATTTGAAAGTTCCAGGCGATTCGACAGGTTCGTCATCAGCAGCGTCAGGAAAGATCCAAGCTGTTCCGGCCCAGAAAACGCGGTTTCAATCTGGTCTTCAAAAATGGTCATCTCGTCAAAGTAGACGCTGGCACCGTAGAAATTAGTCTGCAAAACGTTGGGCTTTTTGATCGTCCACATGTCGATAGCGTAGCCGTCCCCGGTTTCATGCCCGGTCTGGGTGCTGTCATAGGTCGCGGGCCATGCATACGCCGGATCATCTGCCCAATCAGAATCAACAATGGACAGTTTCCGCATCATGTTGCCCCAACGGAAAGTGTCCATCTCCAGCCCGGTCAGTTTCGCCGAATACGGCCTGATGCTGAAAATTGTCCGGGCCAGTACGTTGCTGATCGCGTTCATGACCGCGTCCCTGTCTGCGCGCAGCGCCATCTGCGCAACACTCACAAAAGACGATGTGTCTGTCGGAGTAAGAACAGCCTGATTTGTGGCCTGTTTTACGATACTGGTCAATACGGTGGACACCTGTTCAAAGGTTAAAGAATTCACTGCCATAATTCAATCATCCTTTCTTTTCTTAAGTTCCTGCCGGATCCGATTCGCTGGAATCGGCGGGCGCAGTGTTAACTGCAATAATTTCCATTTGTTCTGCCATAGTTTTCGTGTACGCTTTAACAGCGTCCAGGTCGTTTCTGATTTTTTTAATTTCCGTATTAAGTTCTGCGAGCAATTTATCAATCATTCCCGCTTCCCCCTTTCTTCAATTCCGGTCTGATAATTGACTGCATTATTTTATCCGTTTCAGATTCCAGCGATTCCTGGTTTGATTCAAATGAATCATTCTTCAGATTCGCCTTTTGTATGGCCCGAATCATTTCATCAATTCTTTTTTCGACCCCGGCAATACGAGTTTCAATAGCTGCTCCGGCATTATCCTCCGGTTTGTTCTGATTTCCGGTATCAGGTTCACTTTCGGGTTGATCTTTATCATTGGATTGATCTTGATGACTGGTTTGATCTTCATCATTGGATTGATCTTGTTTTTGTCCATCAGCAGCACCCCGTTCCATAGCATCCAGTTTATTCAATTCTTCCTTTGTATAACCCGCGTCCAATAACTTTATAATCTGATCTACCGTCATTTGATTAGTCCCTCCATTTCTGTTAGTTTCCCCCGAATGTCACCAATTAATGCGATCATCTTATCATGCTCATTATATTGTGGCTGCACTGTAAAATCAAGCATTTTCGCCAAACCGATCCTATTAAACGCGGACAGCGCGCGGTTCCCTGGCCCGTTGCGGACATACGCGCCGGATGAGTTCTTGTATCGGGTGGAATCCCTGACAATATTATCACCAACAAAAATCCCAACATGCGAAAAATTCCCCTTTCCGTCAGTATATCCGCGTTCTTTTTCCTTTCCTGTTGTATTTTCCCAAATGAAAGCCCATGCACCCATGGGAATAAAACCGAATTGACGTATACATTCCTCTTTTGTTCCGATCCATGACACAGCATGCCGAGCCATGTCATTCGATCCTTTCCAATTATATGCCGTCCCATTCGATTTCCTGACACCCAGATCCTTCAAGACAAGCTCACAATATGCCTGACAATCTACATCATCATAGGTCAGGTTATCGTACTTTGAATTCTTCGCCTGTTCCGCGTATTGTTTCCCCGTTCGGTATAATTCGGACATGATCATCAATCCTTTTCAAGTCTATCAATCAATTTTTGAATTACTATCGTATTATTATTGATCGCTTCAACAATGGTTGATTCCTGTTCATGTATCGCGTTATTGAATGTTAATTCAAGTCTGCTCAAGGTTTCCGTTATATGCTCTGTTTCCGCTTTATGCTCTTTTTGCTCATTCTGTAGCATGATAAACATAGCAACAGCGACAGCAATAGGAAACCCGACAGACTGAATTATATTTATGAAGTCACTCATGCAAATCATCATCCTTTCTAACATATAAAAATGCTGCAATCATAAGTCCCGCCACAGATCCGATCACAAACCCGATACCGAACAACAACATTTCAATCACCCCGTAAAAAATAAAAATCAGGCTGTTAAATCTCATCGTGTCCGCGCCCAGACATCCCCGGCCTTCCGGGCCTTGCGTGGGGGAGAGATTCAACAGCCCTTTATAATTTACCAGATTTCCTCAAGGCATGTCAACCTGGTGAATTATCATGCTTTCATCAAATCAAAATTGACGTACTTGTTGCCCTTCTTGCTCTGATTAAGCACAATGACAATCTCCGGTTTTTCATCGTCCGGAAGATCGCCAAAAGCTTCCATGTACTTCATGAATTTTTCGATAAAAGCTTTGACTTCCGTTTTGTAGAATTTTCCATCCCTCCCATTCTTGATCACCAATACACTGTGTTCGCTTCCATCCGCTGCAGTGTATGTGTGCGTATGTACCGCGACAGGAGACACAACCATTCCTTCACAGTCCTTCAGGTTCTCATGCTTATCATTCATCGCCTTAAAAAGTTCCGCCCGTGTAAGTTCCATAGTTCAAACCCCTTTCATATTTCCGGTTTGTCCGGATTGATACCATTATACTACAATAGATTCATTTCAAAACAATTAAGAAGATTGTTTAAGTTTTTTTCAGTTCAAATCGAATAATTCCCGGAATAACAATTCACATTCAAACGTTTCAAATATAACATTCTTGTTCACCATATAATAAACACGCAGCATGTAATAATCCTGTTGAAACATCCGGAGCCGGATCCCGAATGCGTCATAATATGGGTCTGGACATGTAGTAGCAGAAACATAATACTTCCGTGCGGATTTATGAACATATATTCCGATCTCCCCAGCGGAAACAATGTGATTGTATTCCTTCAATGGTTCTGATCTGATGTTTGTCTCATCAGTACGGAATGCGTTATCTAATGCCATTCGAATAAAATCCGCGTTGGAATTTTGATAAAGTACTGTGGATTGTTTGCGTTGTGATATCGGAGAGGATAACAGCAGCACAAGCATTCTTGTTTTGTCATCTGATCTCCAGACACATTGATCCCCCCGGATCATATTCAACACGCGCTTCATGCAATGCCAGCCGGAAAAGTACGGATTGCTGATCCGGTTAGCGTTCGCCAGCATGATACATTTAACAGCAGGACGTCCTTCAAGTTCTCTGTTCCGGTTGACGGTTTCATAAAAGTTTAAAAATGCGGTGAATTCGTTTTTAATAGGACGTTCCCCGTCTGATGATATGAATTCATCAAACACAATAAAATCAATGTCTGAATAATCAACGCCTCGCAGGTTAGCCACTACAGACAACGCAACACCGACCGCTGCATTTTTCCCGTTCCGTTCCTGGTAATTAAACATGATCGTTCCTCCGGATGCAAAAGGCCGGATATCTATATCAAGATCCACATTTAACTTTTTGAATGGGTTCCCGGAATCCTTCTTGCATTCTTCAAGTTGGCTTTTTAATCTGCGCATATAAATAAACCTCTGGGAATGATCAATCATCCATTTAAAACAACCATACGTTTTCCCGGTTCCGCGCGCACCGACTACGGATATAATGCTTTCAGATTGCTTCATTATATAATCCCAGTTCACCCAGCCGTCTTGAGTATATAACCTTCCCATTTATTCCCGCTCCTTTCTGAATTCCCGGTAAAGCTGGATCTGTGTCAATAACAGCTTATAATCCCGACTGTATGTCATCTCATACGTGGTCGGTATAATAGATACGTTTTTCGTAATATTCACCGATCGCCCGGTTTCCGGATCAGTGTACATAAAATCATCATCGTCATTATATACGGCCTGGGTTCCGCCCGCTGCTTTCCAGGTCATGCCAGGACGAAAATTGGAAAGCAAGCGCAATTCTTCCACCGCAAAACTGATTCCTGTCTTTTCATTAATTTCAGTTGAAACCCCGGCAACAGTCACCCCCATATGGTCATGATCATCAAGGTATGCGTAGCGTTTTGCGCCCTGGGTGATGAATTTCTTATAATGACCGTCTGATTCAAACACCCCGATATAATGCCGCTTTCCGTTCATGTCATCCGCATACGCTCCAACCGATTCCGCGCGCTGTTTAAGATCCGCGTTCAATTTTTCAATTGGGACATCTCCCAGCGTTTTCACAGAGTCTGTATCACAATACAAGATCCGATCACCGCAGAGACGGATTGCATCCTGTAGCTGCTTGCGCGCGTATGCTGTGGTATATACTCCCCACTGATACGGGAAGGCAGCGCCCTTCAGCGCCTTTTCTGCTTCTTCCGGTGTCATCGTTTCATATCCGGAACGCGTATAATCACCTCCATTATATTTTATTTCCTGGTGTATCGGATCAGTAGCACTCATTCCGTTAATAGACGGAATTTAACATGTTTTTCGCTTTAGTATACATGTATTTTCCGTCATCCGAATCATCCCCTTTCAGCGCTGTTTTCTTGTTATAATAATCCTGTATGACGGATCTGTATTCCCCTGGCAAATAGTCCTTTTGTGCAACCATGCATTGCACAATCTCCATTTTATCAAAAGTGTATGTGTCCAATATGATCTGTAAATCAATCTCTGTTAATGATATCTCAAGGTATCCAGCTTTCAACACGCGTCCGTTGTCCAGGGCAAAGTCAAGCGCTTCACACCTGGCCAGGCTGATATATGGTATCGGTTCCTTTGGATTCTTTAGCCGAATACCGGTAAAATGATATTCGCCAACAACCGCGTATCCTAACCCGATAAACATAAAAACCCGTTCCGCCGATACATCACCGTCAAGCCATTTAAAAGGTTTCATGGGAAATCGTTTCGTCAGTTGCTGCGTCGGATAACTGCTGGCTATATCATAGGAGTATACATCATGGCACACAAGCCCGACATGATAACGGTTACCATGCGTGTTTCCGCCGCGAAAGCAAGCCCGCAGCAGCTTATAAACCCGGATCCCGTTTTCACCCCGGTATGGTTTCATGTCGTTAATTTCCAGATATCTATCCGTCAGGGATGCTTTACACTCGCGCCGAACATACCCGGTTGATGTTAGCGGAACAGTTAATAGTGTATCGCCTCCGCGCTGCACACGATATTTCATTGCCTTGACAAGTGATTCAACGTCAGTTGTACAATATGATTCCTCATATTTCGTTAATTCTGTCCAGGGGAAACGCACTTTATTGTAGTCGAATTTTTGCCCGGAAAGCTTCATCGGTACGCCGGTTTGTTTGGTCAGCGCAGCAAGTGATAGATTCGTCTGGATATAGCTGCAGCGGAACTCAAACACATCAAACATTCTGCAATAAATTGGTTTCCTGACATCACGAAAAAAACATTCTTCATCCCTAAAATCATACACTCCAGAGAGATACGCGAATTCGTAACTGAGATTATGACACCATGCAACCAACATAGGAGTAACAGCCGTTTTGTGCAGTGTTCCAAATGATTCAAGCGCGCGTTTCAAAACGTCCAGGAACGAAAACCATTCTTCCCATGTCCGGCCCCGTACAAGATAGTCTTCAATTTGAAAGTTCCATATATACATGAATGAATGCGCGTCAGTATGTTCCTCTGACTTCCAAATTGTGCTTGTTTCAATATCAAACGCTGCAAATACGTTGACCAATTCTTTGCCCTTGTTCCGGCGCTGGCGCTTCGCGCGCGGAACAAGACCATATCGCCCGAAGAATTCCAACCAATCGACTTCCCGGAAATTGACTGTCATTCTATATTGATCTCCTTTACAAACTTGCGCCATGTACTATCAATCTCATCTTCAGTGATTCCGTATTTAAGAGTCTTTCGCTTGTTCTTCTTTAATTTCTTTTGTTGCTCCAGGAAATACCCAAAGTCCTGTTCGATATCATTGAAATCATATCCCCGCTGTACCAGAGTTCCAAAGTCTCGAATAAAAGTATCAATCGCATACCTGTTCTTATAATCGCCCTGGCTAAAACGATATTCCATATATGCAACAAAAGCTTTCGATTTCGAAGGAGATAAGACCCCCAGCCAGTTCCCTATATCAACACCGGCATTTTTCCAATCTTCAGACACAGTTTCTAATGCGCGAAGATATCCAACACGGCGCCTGGCTTCTTTCTCGTTGGGCGCTGCCTTTTCAACAGCGCGTTTAGCCTTGCTTCTCCTCTTCTGTTCATTCCGCCGCGCGCGCTTCTGCTCTGGTGACATCGGTTCTTTCTTTGATGCGGGAGGCAGCGGAGTAAATCTGATCTCCGGATATTCGACGGCTTTTTTCTTTGCTGCAGTCAAGCTTGCAGAAGGATTATTCAAGAACTCCCTGACCGCGTTCATATATTCATTGGGGTTTGCGCTCGCGCGAACCTCCGCGACGGTCGGTATCCGTACATACGGCGTTGCACCGGCAGCGGAAGCGCGTTCAATACGTTTTCGCGCTATTGAACGTAAACGCGAATACTCTTTATAATCCATTTATATCACCATCCTATACGTATTATCACGCATTATTTCGCGTATCTGCGAAAGAGTATGCCCGCAATAAAGAATATCCCCGTTATAATATTCGATAATCTTATAATACGTTTGATTCGTTTCCGGTGAATGAAAATCTTTCGTAAACTTCCAATAATCAGTATCCGAATCCTTTGTTAAATACCAATGATTCGCGCATGGCTTTTCTTTAATTGTCCATTCAACCGCGTTCTTTCCGTTCGGTAATTGAATCGTCTTTAATGGTTCGTTCATCATCCGAACCCCCTTTCATATATTCGATAAATTTTCCGCATTGGTACACCGTACCGTAAAACAGCTTATTTCCCTTGTTATCAATCACATATGCACGGTTACGAACGTTTAATTGCTTAAATACGTAAAACATAGCATTAACCCCTTTCTATACTATAACCACCAACACCATACGAAACGCGAATACACCCGATAAATTGCCGTTTGATATAATCACGCTGCATATAACCGCAACTGTTCATATATTCATCCGCAGCATATGAACCCGATTCAAATATGATTTCAATGGAATCGAGTCCCTTAACCGAATCGTGAAGTAGTTCCTCTTTTGCATGAGCAATCGCATGATGATACAAACGTTTGAAAGCATCTTTACCCCAGCAATCATACATTTCCCCGATATGCGGTATACTCGCACGCATTACAGGAAATTCACCCACCACAACATAACGCAAACACCCGGTTAACCGATTTGTTACGAAAATAACACCCTCATCTTCAATGTCATCTTCAAACACCCAATCACAAATATTCCGTTCATAGTCCAACCTTGAAAGAGATTCCACCATACCATAGTTGTCAAAATAAGAAGCACGAACCACCACAAGAAACACCCCTTTCATATTATAGGCAAAATGCCACATCGAAATTATAACAAGATTGTTACAACCAATCGTTAACAAATGCTAAAAATATTATTACAACTTTATTACATATGTGGGAAATTAGTTAACAATTCTGTAACATTCTAAAATC
>JAZQSP010000166.1:0-1839 GCA_045630205.1 Faecalimonas sp.
GAAAATCCATTTCAATGCAAAACGAATAAACAGTGTTGCGATTTTTGATATAATCGCACCTTTTGACTGTGTAGTTGAACAAATGCGTCTATCTACAGACGATAGTGCATTTTGCATCAAGGGAGCATTTAGTTGTGCTAAAGAGAAAATCGAACCAGAGAGAACTACGTGGACATCGCAGTATAAATTTCCGCACACGAATATGGAATGGAAAAAGGGGGAGAAATATACATATATTTTAACCTTGTGGCCACAGAATTACAATAAGATTGATTGCACTCTTGACGTCTACACCACCGACAAACAAGGAGCAAGTGCCACCTTAAATCTTAAAAACATGAGCGCGGGTGAAATATGCGAATTTACCATAGACAATTTTGAGATTCTACCATCACCTGTTATTAAGAAAGACGCAAAGGAAGTAGAGAAGGAGGGGGGTAAAATTGTTAATGTTATAGAACATGAGGGAGAATATTACTAATATTCACCTATTGTAAGAGGATATAGATATACTAAAAATATCTGTTTATAGACTATTAAAATATTCCACAGCAACTCAATGGCGAACATTAGGCAAACTATTCATTGTCAAAACCAAGGAATATATATTCTAATAAAAAGGCACTATACATAATTTTGTGTAAATGTAGAATACGGGATTCAGAAATGAGTCTCGTATTTTCTTTATTATTAATTTTGTAAAAACATAAAATTATGTCAGAACGTAACAAAGTTGTCCCCGATGCCCTGCTGAGTAAAGAATTCCTCAGCCAGTTCAAGACCGAAGCTGATGTCAGCAAGTTCCTCAAACAGCTTCACTCACAAGTATTGGAAAAGATGCTTGAGGGTGAAATGGATGTCCACCTGGGTTATGAAAAGAACTCAGTGATAGGCAATAATAGCGGTAATTCCCGTAATGGTAAGTATCCTAAGAAGATTCAAACGGAACATGGTGAGGCTGTCATATCCATTCCTCGTGACCGTAATGGTGAGTTCGAACCTATAGTGGTACCCAAGCATGAAAGTCGCGGTCTTTCCATTGAAAAGCTTGTCATCTCGTTGTATGCCAAAGGAATGAGTGTATCTGACATAGAGGAAGAAATGCGTGAAATCTATGATATAGAGCTTTCTACCTCTGCCATATCTATTATTACCAACAAGGTCAATCAAGCCGCTATGGAGTGGCAAAATCGCCCGTTAGATCCCATTTATCTGATTGTGTGGATGGATGGTATTGTCTTCAAAGTCCGTGATAACGGAAAGATTATCAACAAGACGGTTTACTTATGTGTGGGGCTTAAGCAGAACGGGCTGAAAGAAGTACTCGGCATGTGGGTCGGTAAAACAGAAAGTTCCTCATTCTGGATGGGTGTTCTGACTGATTTAAAGGCCCGTGGAGTGCAGGATATACTTATTACTTGTACTGATAACCTTAATGGATTTACCGAAACCATACGGAGCGTATTCCCTCAATCATCCACTCAAATCTGTGTAGTCCATCAAATCAGAAATTCCTGTAAATATGTAGTTTATAAGGACAAGAAGGAGTTTACAGCCGACATGAAGAACATCTACAATGCCCCAAGCAAGGAAGCTGCTGCCATGGAACTCGACAATTTGGAAAAGAAATGGGGCGGGAAATACCCCTATGCCATCTTATCCTGGAGGCGAAATTGGGATGACTTGACTGTTTTCTTCCAATTTCCACTGGAAATCAGAAATATTATTTATACAACAAACCTTATTGAAAATCTCAACGGGAAGATTAGAAAGTACACTAAATCAAAGCTTTCCTTCCCTTCTGATGATGCGGTTAAGAAGACCGTTTACCTATCGCTA
>JAZQSP010000167.1:0-11688 GCA_045630205.1 Faecalimonas sp.
GGTATGCTAACACAAACCCTAGACAAGTGATTTAATTATAACATCAACCTTTCAGTAAAACGCTAAAGTTTTCTAAATATCTGTTATTTACATCATCATTGCCTATCATTTCAATGAGCTTGCAGCCGTATTTATTCCACACTTCCAGTTTTTCGGCAGTCATACACAAGTCACTGTCAACTGCCATACTACGCTTAACAACGGTGCCTACATCATCCTTAATTGCTGAACCGAACATATCGTCTTCTTTGCCCGCTTCTTTACTCATGTTTTGAGCAATAGCAACCAAAAAACGCTCCATGCGGCCAGCACTGCGGGATCTGTTTGCAAGTTCCTTTGCGATACTGTCAGTAATGGCATTGTCTTTAGAATTGAGGAACATGTCTTCCTGTCCTTCCGTGGTTTTACCTTCACTGTTTTTGATGTATTTAATGGCAGACTGAGTTATCAAACCTCTTACGTCATATCCATCCGGCAAACCTTTCAGATTAGCAATAGTAGGACTTGCGTTCCTTAATGCAGTCATAAGGTTTAACGTCTGTCTATTGCTCATGCTTTCAAAAGCCTTGTTAAACAGCTCATTATTAGTGTACGCCTTTTTGAACATTGCCATGTAAGCACGTTCCTGAGCCTGTTTATTCAGCTCACCTTTTGCGTTGTAATACTGAGACTGTTCAACCTTCGGCAATGATTCTACAAACTGTTTAATGCCGTTATAGGTTAAATCACCGTTTTCGTCTGTTTCGAGTTTTTTATTATCAATTCTAGCAAGGTCAGTATCAGCTCTGTCCGTATTTGAATAAGTCATGACATTACTGGTATTTGTGCGGTCGCCAATATCCTTTGTTACATCTTCGGTCTTCATTACACGGACTAAAACAGGCTGCTTTAAGCCTTTGATGTATTCAGAATTTACCCCGTGGTCGGTATCTGCCATGAGTTCATTTTTATAATCTTCGGCCTTACCTTTCGCATAAGCCAATTTAATGCCTGCAGTTCTACCATTACCGGCAATAGCGCGAACGGTATCCAGGTTATTTATGTCACTGTATTCTTTATTTGTAAATCCTAAATGGTCGTGTGAGCTTGCCAGGGTATCAGCTTCAACAACGGCATATTTTACAGTGTATTTCTTTCCCTCACTGTCAACAATCCTTGTTTCTTTACCGTATGCCTTTGCCGGAATTTTACCGAAAGCCACAACCGGAGAACCATCTGTAAAGGTCTTTGAAGTGCCTAATCTGTCATAATCGGGATTATTGGCAATCTGTCTTATCTGATTACGGCTTGAAGCACTACTGCGGTCACGATTCTGAACAATACTGCTCTTTAAAATATCACGTTCTTTATCGGCCTTTTTCTTAAATACTTCGGATAGCTTCTGCCCTGTACCAAAACCCTTAACAATAGTCTTTGTATCAGTATCAACCTGAACGTGTCTGTAACCTTCAGCATCTTTTCCGTGCGGTTTTATTGTGATCCACTCCAAACCATCTGTTGCCAAACTCTCCGCACCTGTCTGTTTAGTGAACAATAACCCTCTGCCGAAAGCTAGACCCAATTCAAAAGCGTGATGTTTATCCATTTTCAACCTCTGTCGATTCTGTAAGTGATACTGCCTAACATGTTGCCCGTAAGCACCATTGGTTTAACCGTATTAATGTTACCTGTGCCGTTAACACGCCCCTCTCCACGTAAATTATAAACGTGCATTGTAAATTCCGAACGAATAGGGAAAGACATTCCCTGAGCGTCTATACCACCGCCCGCAATGGTCGCCTGTACGTCTTGACCGGCAACCTGTCCCACCATAGCTAAAGCACGTTCCATGTTCCAGTCTGAGCGTATCAGGGAATTTACCCCGATTAAAGCCCAATTAAACTCATTAGCGTACAGTGTACCCCTTAAAAATGGTCTTGGCGGGCTACTTATTACAGTTCCAACACGTAAATTTATACCCCACCATGCACGGAAGGCGTATGACTGCTTATGTGTAACTCTCTGTGTCCATCCGTACTCAACACATGAAGCGTATTTTGCAGTCTTCGGATCGTCTAATATACCTACTTTGACGTTCATGTTTTGAGACTGCTTCAGCCTTTCTATTATCTGAGGAAGTTTAGTCGTACGGGTAATATCAATTTTAAAACTCATAAGCACTTAGCCATATGGATGATATTCAGGAGATTCAGTGTAAAATCTGCCGCCTAACCTGTAAGGGCTTAACAGCATCCACACCAACTGTCCACACCTGGTCTGCGACCAATACTGAGCAGCATACGAAGTACCATTCACCGGAGAAAAACCAACGGATACACTACCCTGTGAAGCACTGGTTATTACACCCGTCTGTTCATCACCCTGTCCGTCCATTGTCAGCAGATGACATACAGCCGCATACAGGATGCGTTCACGAAGTTTTATTCCGTGAGTAGGGTCATAAGGGATAAATGAGGATTCTGTGTTATTTATGAGACTGCACGCAACATCAAACATTGCCGTGATAAGTGTGTCAGGGTATTTGGTACTGTCTGAAAAACGTGGATAAAAGGTTCTAAAATCTGAAATATTAAGTGCTACAACTGCCATAAATACCCCCCTCTGATACAAAAAAGGGCACAATTATTCCATTAAAAGTGCCCTCGGTTCAGTCTATGTTACTTTGAAGTCTTACGAACAATCTTATCCTGTTCTAAAGGTTCAGTGCCGGCAACCTGTGCCTTAACTGCGTCAGACTGTTCAAATTCGTCTGTACCGCTGATTTCCATGATGCAAGGCGGTAAACCATTCTGAGACTTAAAGAATGACATGTTGCCGTAAAGACGCTTCATGTTTTCCCAGTCTGCCGCACTGAGAGTAACTGCAATGGAATTACCCTTACCTAAAAGAATACCGCCAGTCTGTCCACGAAGATTATCATTGATACCAGGAATAACAATAGTCTTGGTACTGCCGTTGCCGTCAGGAATGTTGTCAAACTTAACTGCGGTCATGAGGTGACATGCGAGCTTAACAGTATTGGATGCACCCGCAGATAAGTCACTCTTGGAGCCTTCACGTTCGGTCTTTGCGATAACCTGTAAGGTTTCTTCTTTCTTTTCGGTATTCTTAATGTTTAATCTTGGCATAATATATGTCCTTTTAAATTGTTTTTAGTCTTTCAAAAATAAGGGCTTTTGTTGCCTACTCACCCTTAATTTTTAGCCCAGGCAGACTAAAAGTCTGTGATACTTAAAACGTTATACACCCTGCATGCGAGCAACGAGTGAAGGACGCTTTAAGATAAAGCCGCATGAACCACCACGTACCTTCTGCTTGTAAGAAGATAACTGAGGAACAACACGGCCATATGCAGCCTTTTCAGTGTACGCAAATTCTGCGGTTCTTACACCGTATAATTCCGGTACAGTGAGATAAAGGGTGTTAGTGCCACCTGAAGATAATTCAGGAATCTGAACGATAGTCAGGTTAGGGTAATTGGTCTTTAACATCGCCTGTGCAGTCAGACCAAAAGAATTAGGGATAGTAAGATAATGAGCAATGTCATTAGATACGCCTAAAACTAACGGACTATTCTGATCGATGTTACCACCGTTCTTAGCAGCTAATTCACCCCATAACTTTGATACGTCATTGTAAACGTGGTTGCCGATATTGGCAGCGTCATTCTGTAACTTATCAGCCCATGAAGTGTAGTTGTTACCGCCAACGGTTACTACATTCGGAGTAATGGCCGCATTGTAGTTAGGGTCATTGAGCATACCATAAATGTTACGACCGGCTACACCATACAGGTTAATGTTATTGTGAGCCTTTGCAACGTTAAATGCCGCTGATCTCTGCTTCTGTGAAGCAAGGGATAACTTAGCACGGCCGGCCATAGCTTCTTCAAGTTCGCCGTATTCAAGTACGGTCTGGAAGTTAAAGTTGCCACGTTCAACCCATTCGTTATTTACGTCTGAAGTGATGTTTTCAGCGTAATCTGAGTAAGCAGTAACACCACCGGTGTATTCTTCAACACCAAACTGGAATGACTTATCAGTCCATGCACCCTTCTTAGTTTCCTTAAATACCTTAGTAGTATTCATTGAGGAGAACAGAATAGGTACTAACTGAGGATCGATATAAGTTACCAGTGCGGCAGGAACGTTTACATTAGGAGTAGTAGTTAAATCAGCATCCATTGCTAACTTATTTGCTGCTTCGTCAAAGTCAACCTTAATGTTACCGTTAGCATCGGTAGAATAAGGCATGAAGTCCTGAGCACCTTCAAAGGTAAGACCCACTTCTCTTGCTTTCTGAATATCCATAATTAAAACCTCTCTTTAACTCTTAACCGTGGTTACTGATAACAATTACGTCACCGGCAGAACCGCCTTCAGTTACAGTCCAACCTGTGTCAGTTTCACCTGTTGAAGCTGAAGCCGCAAAACTAATAGCACCGGTTGCATCGGTAGTGATTACCTTATAACCCGCAGTCGGAGTAGTACCGGCAGGAGCCTTCAGATAATAATCACCACGAATTGCAATGGTTAACGCTTCGCCCTGTGCGTAAGTGTCTGATGATGCACCCGCACCGGTAAAAGTACGTTCAACAAAACCGATAAGACCGGTACCCTTATTGGTAACGTATTCAGTCTTAACGTTTTCGGCAAAAGTAGTTGCAGCGGCAGGAGCAAACGCAAAAGTACCAGCCTTTACAGTACCGTCACTTAAATAGTTCATGGTAGTGTAAACAGACTGACCTAATACGGTCTTCTGACCTGAGACACCGATTGCAGGGCTAGTACCTACTGTCTTCTGTAAACCCATTTTGATTACCTCTCATTACTAATCAACATTAACATTATTGAGAATATCACTCAACACATCTGATTTTACTTCGGTTGCTTTTGGACTAGCCCCGGAGTTATGCAGATTCTTTCTTTGTGCCTTCATGTATGCTTCATAGGCGGTACGTGCATTAGCACTATCGCATGCAATTTCCAATTCATCACATGCGGCCTTGTAAACATCTTCAGCACTGTCAAACGCACCGATCTTTACGTTACCCATTACAGGCTTAACGGCTTCGATTGCTTCAAGTTCGGCCATAACATCGTTACGGGCAACTTCATAAGCATTGTTCACGTCTTCAATGGTATAGGTTTCAATGTCTTCATCCTGTGCCATTAAGTTCTTATTAAAAGCACCTGATACCTTAATACCATTGATAAAGGCTTCCTTTACATCGTCAGGAGCACTTTCTTCAATGCCCGCTTCCTTCATGTACTTTTTAACAAGTTCCATGAATTTGCCTTCCTTGTCTTCCTTAGACTTCGGCTCAACCTTCTTTTCAGTTTCCTTTTCGGTCACTTCAATTTCGGTTTCTTCTTCGTCTTCGGAGATTTTTTTCAGACCTTTCTTTTCAAGTTCTTCGGCTGATTCTTCCTCAAAGTCGTCTTCGTCTTCTTCATCGTCAACTTCTTTAATTTCAACCTTAGCCTTTTCAGTCTTTTTCTTGTCTTTCTGCTTAGTTTCGGGTAAATCCTTTGATTCATCGGATAAATCAATGATTTCCTCTACTTCTTCGCCTTCTTCGTCAACCTGTTTAACAGGCTTCTTATCCGCTGCTGCCTTCTTCTTGCCACCGCACTTATCGGTAACAATTTCCTCGGCTTCTTCGGTTTCTTCAACCTTTTCAGCTTCAGTGTTCTTTTCAGCATACTTGTTAAATCTGTCAACAACCTTGTTCAAGGCGTTAACAATGCCTGATAATTTCTTATCAACTGCATCATTTACAAGACTGTTTATTTCGTCTCTATCCATATCAGACCTCTTATGATCGTACACTAGAACTTCGTGACCGGCTCTGCCTTGCTCAACGAGTGCCAGGTGATTGCCTGATATGTCACGCATAATAAAATCATAAGCCTGACCGTTCTCTGTCACACCTGACTGAGAAAAATCGGGCTTATAACGATAAGCAAGGGATAATTCTCTCATGCCCTCGCTTTCAATTAGATCCTTTGCCTTCTTATCAAAAAAATGCAGGCTGTTCATCAGGTACGGATACTTAAATTCTCCGTCAGTGCCCGTTGCACCTATGCGGGTATCCTTTGCGGGATTGTCGGCAAAATCGGGATGATGCCTTAACTGAATAGGGATGCCGTTTATTGAAGTAACGGTATCAGCTTTCTTTAATTCAGATTCGGGTCTGTATCCCTTGTAAACCTTGTTTGGATCAAGTCCTAATTTCTGCCAACCTGGTATTTCTTTTCCGTAGTATGGTGCAACCTGAACACGGGTTAACGGGCTTATCTTTACATGTAAAAAACCGTTGTCGTCAATGGTTCTTACACTTCCCTTATCCAGTGCTAAAGTTTCATAAGCAAAATCGTTATCACTGATTGTCATTATTTCCACCTGTTAACTCTGCGGGTATTATCCCACGCATTACACATCTGCAATACCACAACTCGCCAGGAAATACATTCCTGTGTACATCCTCGTCATAAAGACCTACATTCAAGTCAAATACATTACTGTTAAACTTTATGTGAGTTTCACGACTTGTAAACTCGCCCGGTACATGTATCCATGTCGCCTGTTCAAACCCTAAATCAATCATGTTCAGTCTTTGAATTGCCTGATTCGTCATTAGAGTTATCTGTAACAGCACACTTGCAGCACGCTCTGCGGGTATGTTCTCATTTACAAGGATTTCACGGAGAATATCCTCTTTCCCTTCGCCTGTACGTATCCACTTTTCAACTGCGGGCACTATATCAGATATAAGCCTGTATGTCAGTTTTGCCGCATGTATAGTCGCTTCAATACAGATTCTACGTAACATCCTTTCCGCATTTGTGCTCAACCAACGGCCACGGGATAAACCTGTTGGCGGTGTGATAGTAGGTGGAGAAGGTGGTAAACCACTTCCGCCACCTGTGACTATTTCCGTTGTTGTGCCTGAAATGTCACCATTTTGCACATTTTGCCCCACATTTTCAACCACATCTATAACCGAACTTCCGGGAGCCGTTATACTGTGTTGATTTGGCGGTACGGGAATGTCACCTAAACTGTCCGGCGGATTCTGCGGCTTTGTATCTGAGAACAGTATCCGGTTAACATACTGTTCATTCATTCCATTGGCCACGCAACTGTCACGCATTGACCTAGTGATATAAAATGCCTGACTGCGAACGTATGAAAAGATACTCGGCCTTAAATCATCCATGATTGCAGTCTGCATACCTGTTACAAGATTACGTGTAAACACGGTAAGCAGATCGTCAATTTCCCGCCTGTCTAACAGTCCTATCATCATCATTATAACAAAGATATACTGCTTTAACTGTTCGTCAAGCTGTTCCGCACTGTCATTATTTGAAGACGTTATATTTTTTGCTCTGAATTTTCTCTTATTTATTGCCTTTTGAGCTTGTAACTGTTTGTCATTTTCATGCTTGCAGTTAATCAGAAATAACAGAAAAAGAAAAAGCACACTGCGGCGTAAGGTAAGAAAATACGCTGTTAACGTTGCCTTAAACTTAATTTCAAGGCTTTTGTTAGGCTGAATAACGTCTAACTTCTTAACATTGTTTCCTGCCATCCTTCAAAACCTTTTGATTCAGTTTCAGTCTTTTCCTTTGGTTCTACGGTAGTCTCACCGTTCATTGCGGCCATGTCTTCAGGGTTCGGCTGCTGCGGAGCATCCTCACTGAGATAATCAAGACCGCCAATTTCTGACGTACGGATAAACTCACGTGCTTCAGAATTGTCAATTACACCCGCACCCTGTAATGCTGTAAGCGTATCAACCTGTGTCTTAAATACACTGGCATTATTTGCCACATCGTCACCACCGATTTCATTAAACATAAAGCTGATACTTTCGTCAATTTTACCGAAATAAACTAACTGCAACACGTTGATAATGGTCTGTATCTGATCCCTGTAAAGTTCCTGTTTAGCCTTTATATGGTCGTAATAGTTACGAATATCACTCTCACCGGTTGCATTAAAGCCTGAAGGAGAAATGCCTAAAAGTTTCACGGCCGGAGTTCTATTGATACATGCGATAAATTCAAGTGCCTGGCGAACCACATCGGTCGCCCCGCTGATAGTTTCAGTGATGTTTTCCACTGTCTCACTGTCTTTATCACATACAAGAACACTGTTGTTATTGCGGTAACGCTGAAAGGCTTTCATTTTAATATCGAGATTATAAACGCCATCAGCCTGAGCGAGAATATCTGACATTGACGTTTTGAAAACGGTCAGATTCAGCTTATCAAGGATGTTCACGCATGATACACGGGCTTTGTTCCAGTGAAGTACATAGTCCCACAAAATTTGAGCCTGCGGGATGCCTAAAAAGTTATAAGCAGGCTTTAACAGTAAAGGTGGCTCATTATCCGTAAAAGTGATTAAACGTGAAGCGTGAACCGTGGTACCGAGTACAGACCATAATTTAGGCTTCATGTAATCTTTTTTCAGCGGGTTAATGGCGTTATATTCCATTGGAGTACAGTTAATCGGGTCAACAAGGATAAAATCAATCTTGCTACCCTCTTTGATTTCCGCAGACTTATCACTTATAACAAGCGGTAAAGACGGATCATCGGTACCTGTGTCAATGTAGATAAAGCATCCACCAAAATAACCTGTTTTTGCAACTGCGTTATTGATTAAAGACTGTATTTTTCTCTTATTGAGAATATCGGCAAGTTTCTCTAACTTTTCGTCAGATTCATTCTCACCGCCTTTTAATTCTATCCACTCACGGGTTATATCATCGGCCACTGTCTGAATACAGGTGCGGATCATGCCGTTTTGACTAATCTGCTGTAATACCCCGTAACCGACAAAAGCAGCCATTGGATACTGACCTTCACTGATAGCATGTTGGGTCAATGATTCATACATGGCATCGTAAGCAAGCTGTGAACCGTCTTCAAGTGCCTTTCGCTGTTCTTTGGTGCTTCCCAGTGTCACGGGGAAACCAAAACGCTTTTTAACATCTTCAACTGAGGTAAATTCTTTTGCCATTGCAGAGTTAACGGGTGCATGTAGGTACACGCCTAACTCACTGTAATTTATTTTCTTTTGCTCAACCTTTTCAGCCGGGCTAACAGGTTTTTTCTTAACGGTCATGCTGCCAATCCTCTTAACAGTGCTTCAATGTTTGTCGGGTCAATTCTTTTGTTCTTTGAGACTAAATCGTTTAGAGCCTGTGTCATGCAGTCCACTTGGTCGTCATGCTTACCGCCAGGGAACACAAGCAATTCAGGCACAAATTCACGGCCTACCCACTGATATTTATCGGGATTAGGCAGGAAAACATTATGTGCTTCCCATAAGGTTGTAACGGCACTGGCACGGGCTTCTTTAGATTCATGCGGCACAATCGGAATGATACCACTCATATGTGATTTAAGCGTGTTGATTACTGCGGTACCGTTCGCCTTATCTTCGATCAATTTTCGCATACAATAGTCATGCTTTCTTGTAAAATCTACAAACTTTCTGAGAGTAGTAACAAAATCATATCTGCCACGTATCTGATCTACAAGATAAAAACATCCCTTTTCCTGTATCCACACTTGCCCGCAAACATAGTCAGACGTTTTGGTATCTTTGAATGTCATATCGAACGACATAACGATTTTATCAAAGTGATCGGGTAATTCGTCATAGTATTGAAGCCAATCTTGCTTAAACATCCCGCCACCGTCAGGAATAGGCGTTTGCTGATACATGGCAGCCCAATCACGCATACCAACGGTCTTTTTAATTTGTTCTAAATTCGCCAGGGAGTATCTTTCAGGATGTAACGGCTCACCCTCTTTTCTGTATATTTCGTCATGCGTTGCAATAGCAGGAAATTCAAATACAGTAAATTCGTCACCCTTACCACGTTTCATTTTATCTAAAATTCTGCCGGTTAAATCGTCTGAGTGCCAGGGCGTCATCATAATAATCATGCCACCACCTTCAGATAATCGGCTATACGCTGTGGATGTGTACCAATTCCATATTTTATTTCTTACGGTTTCACTGTCAGCTTCGGCACGATTCTTAATTGCATCATCAATGATAAAACAGTGACTTCCGAAGCCTGTAAACGCACCACCTACACCACCGGAGAACATGTAACCATGTTCGTTAGTCTCGCAAAAATCAGCGGTTTTCTTCAGATTTTTAACGGATTTATCACCTAATATTTTTGCCATTTCACCGTTAATCATTGTATTAGGAAATATCTCGTTATACACGGGACTATCCATAATAGACTGCACATCTCTGTTCATGGCTGTTGCAAGGTCTGAGCTGTAAGATGCGTTCATAATCTGAAGCCACGGATAACGACCTAAAGCGTAAGCAATAAATCTACGGGATACAAGCTCCGATTTTCCGTGTCTTGGCGGTGCTTTAATAAGCAAACGTGGAGACTTTTTGTTGATACAATCTTCAAGGAATTGATCCAGTATTGCACACAATTCTTCATTGAACCAACCAAAAAGGTAATCAGGCTTTGTAACACGGGTAAAATCAATTAAAGACGTACGGGCACGCCTTACGTATAGTTCATGCTCCGCACGCCTTAACAGTTCCCTCTGAGCTGTGATTAAATCAATGGCATTACTCATTGTTATCCTGTTTTTCTTCCGGTGTTGACTTCTTTAATGTCTGAATGAGGTTAAGCAGTTCAGTCTCGCTCATGTCTTTAACTGACATGTTCTGATTCACTTCGGCTTTAATCTCCACCTTATCAGACCAACCCGCCTGAGCCTTTAAAAAGAATATCTGAGCTGTGACATTCTTTTCTTCAATAGCATTATCAATTAAAGCATCTGCAACCTTTTCAATAGTCCTTGCTCGGCCTTTATCAATGGCTTTATTTATTTCAGGATTTTCCCTGCGTAATTTATTCCAATGATTAGACGTATATCCGCAATATTGGCCTATCTGCTTTTCCGATAAGCCTTTTCCCGCAAGTCTCTCAATAAGGTGATAGTCCAATGTAATAAGTTTTGGCGGTAATGCTGTTTCCGGTCTAATTTTCGCTTTTAATCTCGGCATGTTTTTGTTCCCTCACAATCAAGATTATAGGCTTTAATGATATTCACTAGCATATCATTAAGACCTATAAGTTCAGCGTGTTTCACGCTCAAATTATCGTAATCCTGTTTTAATTTTACCATTTCGTTAAAGGTTTCAAGCCAGTATTCTACAAGTTCGGGATACTTTTCATGTATCAGCGTATTGAAATTGTAAATATCGGCCATTTAACGCTATTCCTTAACAACTTTATATACCTTGTACTCGGTGCATGTATCATTCACGTAAGTAGTACAACGTATTACATGAGTATTTACCTCGGTATTGACCTGTACTTTCGGCTTTTGTTCCTCTGAAGGAATATTTTTATCTTCCTCAAAAAATATTGAGTAAATCATCATACCCGTAACCAGTATGAACAAAACCAATATACAAATGCCTGCCTGTTTATCTTCATTCATGCTTAGTGCATACCTCTACAAGTGCACGATACTTCAGTGCTATTTCGTCAGCTTCTTCGGCAAGAGCCATACTTTCTGCAACCTTTGACTGAAGTTCGCTTCGGGTGTAACAGATAAGATCGGGTTTAGTTCCGGCTGTTGGCACTGTTGTTTTACCGTTATTGTCTTTGTGCATCCC
>JAZQSP010000168.1:0-4113 GCA_045630205.1 Faecalimonas sp.
GTTTGTCAGGGACCAAAAGATATCCCTGAGACAGTAGCACAGGCAGGTGCTGCAGCTGTAAAAGCAATTGGTTTGTTAGCAAAAGATAAGCTTCTTACAAACCCATGTACAGCAAAATCAGATGAGTTATTGTGTAACGGATGTTCAAACTGTGCAAACGTTTGTCCATACGGAGCAATCTCATATGAAGAGAAAGAAGTAAATGACCACGGTATCCGTGAGACACGTAGAGTTGCAGTTGTTAACAGCGCACTTTGCCAAGGTTGTGGTGCTTGTACCGTAACGTGTCCTTCAGGTGCTATGGACTTACAAGGATTCTCAAATAGACAGATTATAGCGGAGGTAGATGCAATATGTCGATAGAAAACAACAACGAATTCAGACCGAAAATTGTAGCGTTCTGCTGTAACTGGTGTAGTTATGCGGGCGCTGACCTTGCAGGAAGCAGCCGTTTGGCTTACCCTGCAGATGTAAAGATCATCCGTGTACCATGTTCATGCCGTGTCAACCCAATGTTCATCTTAAGAGCATTTGAAAAAGGTGCTGACGGTGTTATCATGTGTGGATGTCACCCTGGAGACTGCCACTACACAAGTGGTAACTTCTTCGCAAGAAGACGTATGACACTTCTGTTCTCTATGCTTGATTACATCGGTGTAGAAAATGGACGTACACGTGTTGAATGGGTATCAGCAGCTGAAGGTGTGAAATTCTCTCAAACAATGAATGAGTTTGTAGAAAAGATTCACTCACTTGGTAAAAACGTAAGATTGGGGGATTTGAGATGCAAGAATTAGTGAATCGTGCAAAAGAGCTTCTTGAAAGTGGCGAAGTAGCACGTGTTCTTGGCTGGAAAAAAGGCGATCTTCCATACAATCCGGAACCGGCTTACTTCAATACAGTAGAAGAATTAAAGGATTTCGTTTATAACGGATTCTGTGGCGCTAACCTTAGCAAGTACATGATTGAAGCTTCTAAGTTAGAAGGCAAAACAATGGTTTGCCTGAAGCCATGTGATACATACAGCTTTAACCAATTAATCAAAGAACACCGCGTTGACAGAGAAAAAGCTTACATCGTTGGTGTTGGATGTAAAGGTAAATTGGACATTGAAAAAGCAAAGAAATTAGGAATCAAAGGTATTGAAAGTGTATCTGGTGCAGAGATGACAGATGCATGCGATACATTGACTTTCCAGACTATTTACGGTGAAAAAACTTGTGCATACAACGACGTAATGCTTGAAAGATGTCACGTATGTAAAGGAAAAGACCACATGATTTACGATGAAATCATCGGTGAATCAAGAGATACAAAGGATGCTGAGAGATTTGCAGAGGTTGAGATGATTGAAGCAATGTCACCAGCAGAGAAGTTTGCATTCTTCCAAGAAGAATTAAGCAAATGTATCCGTTGTAACGCTTGCCGTAACGTATGTCCTGCTTGTAGCTGCCGTAAATGTGTATTCGACAGCACGAAGTTTGACAGTGCACAGAAAGCAAATGTGGATTCATTTGAAGAAAAGATGTTCCACGTAATCCGTGCATTCCACGTTGCTGGAAGATGTACAGACTGTGGTGAGTGTAGCAGAGTATGTCCACAGGGCATTCGTCTCCACTTATTTAACCGTAAATACATCAAGGACATCAATGAGTTCTATGGTGAATATCAGGCAGGTGCTGACACAGATTCAAGAGGACCACTTACAAACTACACATTTGATGATGTGGAACCAAGCATCGTAGCAGAAAGGGGATAATGTGATGTATAAGATAGCAAAAGAAAATCTTTCGGCATTATTCCAAGCAATTGCCGGAGAGCAAGAATTATTCGTACCTGTGAACAACAACGGACAGGTAAACTTCGCTGCATGGACAGAAGGTGCAAACGTAGATTTAGACACACTTAAAACTGTAAAATCACCAAAAGATGCATTCTTCCCACAGAGCGAGAACTTATATACTGTAAAAACAGAAGATAAGAAATTAAAAGTAGAACCGGAAGCATTGAAAGACCAAGATTTCGTAGTGTTTGGCATGAAAGCCTGCGATGTAAAAGGTCTTGAGGTACTTGACAAAGTATTCTTAGTTGACCCGGTTGACTCCTTCTACGCAGCAAGACGCGCACACGGAACTATCGTTGTTATGGCTTGTCATGAGCCGGAAGAGACATGTTTCTGTAAAGTGTTTGGTGTAGACTGCGCAGAACCTGTAGCTGACGTTGCTGCATGGATGATTGACGGAGAGATGTACTGGAAAGCACTTACTGAAAAAGGTGAGGCTCTTACAGCAAAAGTAGCAGGTCTTCTTACAGATGCTGATGAAGCAAAAGTAGAAGAAGAAAAAGCTGCAATCCGTGCAATCGTAGAGAAACTTCCATACTCTAACATTTCCTTAGAAGGATGGAATGGAGACGTTCTCTTAGAGAAATTTAATTCTCCTGTATGGGAAGAACTTTACAAACCATGCTTGGCATGTGGAACATGTACATTCGTGTGCCCAACCTGCCAATGCTATGATATTAAGGATTACGATACAGGACATGGTGTAAAACGTTATCGTTGCTGGGATTCATGTATGTACTCTGACTTCACAATGATGGCTCATGGTAACAACCGTACAAGCCAGATGCAGAGATTCCGTCAGAGATTCATGCACAAACTTGTGTACTTCCCTGCAAATAACGATGGAATGTACTCATGTGTAGGCTGCGGACGTTGTATTGAAAAATGTCCTTCAGCACTCAACATTGTAAAAGTAATCAAGGCTTTTGAAAATCAGGGAGGTGAAAACTAATGTGCGAATGTCATTGTCATGATGGATACACCTTGGATACATTAATTCCAAAGGTAGGTATCATTACAGATATCCGTCAGGAGACACCGGATGTTAAAACATTCCGTGTAAATGCTCCGGAGGGTGGTAAATTATTCGAACATATGCCGGGACAATGCGCAATGGTTTGTGCTCCTGGTGTGAGTGAAGCAATGTTCTCTATTACATCTTCACCAACAAATAAAGAATACCAAGAATTCAGTATTAAGAAATGTGGTGAGCTTACTGACTATCTTCATAGCTTAGAAGTAGGTTCAGAGATCACAGTTCGTGGACCATACGGTAATCATTTCCCGGTGGAAACAGAACTCAAGGGTAAGAACCTTTTGTTCATCGCCGGTGGTATCGGTCTTGCACCACTTCGTTCTGTTATCAATTATGTCATTGATAACCGCGAAAACTACGGAACAGTAGATATCGTTTACGGTTCTCGTTCAGCAGACGATTTGGTTCAGTTAAAAGAAATCCAGGAAGTTTGGATGAAGACAGAAGGCATCAACGTACACCTTACAATTGACCGTCCGCAAGAAGGATGGGACGGACATGTAGGATTCGTACCGGCTTATGTAAAAGAATTAAATCTTGACACTAATAAAGTTGCTCTTATCTGCGGACCTCCGATTATGATTAAGTTCGTATTAGCAGGACTTAAGGAATTAGGTTTCACAGATGAGCAAATCTATACAACATTTGAACTTCGTATGAAGTGTGGCGTTGGTAAATGCGGACGTTGTAACATCGGTTCTAAATATGTATGTAAAGACGGCCCGGTATTCCGTTACGACGAAATCGGCGAATTGCCACCTGAATATTAGATGATACTAGGCGACAAAAGTGACAAATCGCATGCTTGCATGTGTATTTGGAACTTAGGGAGCCGAACAAGGATGAGGAATCAGCCATTTTCAGTATGAAAATGAGCGTTTCCGAATGCTTGTAGGATTACGGGAGTGTGAAACACGGAGTAATCCGTAGTATCATTATCAACATAAAAGGATGAAAGGAAAAAAGAGAAATGGCAGATATGATTAACGTATATTTATACGGTAAAAAATATGAAGTTCCATCAAACTTAACAATTATGGAAGCTTTCGAATATGCCGGATACCAATTGGTTCGCGGTTGCGGTTGTAGAAATGGTTTCTGCGGAGCTTGTGCTACAATCTACAGAATCAAAGGGAAAAATGAATTACACGGATGTTTAGCATGTTCTACAAAAGTAGAAAACGATATGTGTGTAGCAACATTACCATTCTTCCCATTAGAGAAAAAAGTTTAC
>JAZQSP010000169.1:0-2527 GCA_045630205.1 Faecalimonas sp.
GCAACCGCCATTATTCAGCAATTATTTCAAAATGATTATCGTGATTGTTCTCACGGTTATTTCATTGTATTCCTTTGCACCGACAAAATCAGTATTAACAAATAAAATCAAGAAAAATGAAGTGTAAGACCGTAACGCTAAGAAAGCGTAAGATTAAGAACGGAACCCAGTATTCACTCTGCTTGGACTACTATCCCGGCTATCGTGACAATGCCACCATGAAGGTAATCACACGCGAGGCATTGGGCATCTACATCTTTGCTAAGCCTGCCAATCAGCAGGAGAAAGACTTCAACGCACGCATGATGAAGAAAGCAACCATCTTGCGTAACCAACGCTATGAAGCTATCTTCAATGAGAATCATGGTTTCTTTGACAAGAACAGGATGAAAGGTGATTTTCTTGCCTACTTCAAAGAGTTGGCAAACAGGAAGAACATCAAGTGGCAACACGTTTACAAGCACTTTGAACGCTTTGTAGACGGTAAATGCACCTTTGATGAAGTGGATGTCGATTTGTGCCGTAAGTTCATGGAGTATCTGCTTGATGCCCCTCAGTCCATCCACACCAATCGGAAGTTGCATATCAACTCAGCAGCAGGCTATTGGTCAACCTTCCGTGCCGTTCTCCACACTGCCTACCGTGACAGGAAAATCAAGGAGAATCCCAACCCCTTCTTGGATCGCATCGAATGTATCCCTACCATCAAAGAGCATTTGAGCGAGGATGAGTTGATACGCCTTGCCGAGACACCTTGTGAAGAGGATGTTCTAAGACGGGTATTTCTTTTCGGATGCCTCACAGGAATAAGGAAGAGCGACATCATACAGCTTACATGGCAACAAGTCCAGCCCTATACCAATGGCAGGATGTATGTTACCACACGTATGCAGAAAACGCAGCAGATTATACACAATCCCATCAGCCAGGAAGCCCTTGAACTTCTTGGAGAACATTGTGAAGGACTAATCTTCAAGGGCTTCAAGGAAAAGATGCTGCAAGGACCACTGCAACGATGGTTGGCAGCAGCAGGAATCACCAAGAAAATTACCTTCCACTGTTCACGTCATACCATGGGTTCGCTCCATGTGGAGAAGGGAACCGATATGGCAGAGATTCAGGCTTTGTTGGGACACAAGAACATTACTACCACACAGATTTATTCCAAGTTGGCTTCCGACCAGCTTTGCAAGGTTGTGGATAAAATCACATTGAAGCGTAAGGCTGAACAGTAATACTGCATCAACGCAAAATCCATCAAGGGGTGTTGGATAACTGATACCCCTGATGAATTTTATCCTTTTACAATCTTTACGAACTACTCTATCGGGTAGTGGATAAGTCAAAAGAAGTGGCGAACTTTGCAACCAAATAAACATTAAACAGAAAGTAATTATGAGAAGATTGGTTTATTTACTGTTGATTGGATTTCTTACGATTTCATTACCTGTATTGGGGCAAGAAACTAAAGCGAACGTAAGTCTTCAAGATTTTGAAGGAGCTGTGTATGAATTGGAGAACAATTATGCCGGATTTCCGATATTGGCAGATGACCCTATCCGATTGAAAGAATATTCAGAGCTTAAAACGAAACTTTATAATAAAGTCAAAAAAGGTAAGATAGAAGGCTACGATGCGGTAGGTGAACTTTATGGCTGGTTTGGAGATAGTCATCTCAGGACTGGGCTTGCCGAACACCATAAATACAGAAAGATGCGGAAAGAACATGTCAGTTCTTCGGAAGGGATGGATGAGTATAACCCTATGCCTGTTGCGCAAAAAGTTTCTCAAGAAACATTTTTGATTCGTTTTACTTCTTGTTCGGGTGATCCATCTCTTGAATGGATAAATGAATCGATTAAGGCATATAAAGAATCTCAATGCAAATTCTTGATTATAGATATTAGAGGTAATGGTGGAGGACAAGATTCCTTTTATAAGCCATATCTAAAGCTTTTGTATGATACGGAATATATTTCAAAAGGTGTTGAACTTCGTAATTCGGTAGAAAACATCAACTATTTGAAGACTCAAGTAGAGCGTCTTCCCTGGTTACAAGACATCATCGCTAATGCCGAAAACTCAACAGAAGCATTTATAGGGTTGGTTGATGATTTCACAATCAAATATGATACGATATGTCCATACCCTGTTAAAGCGGCAATAATCATTGACAGTAATGTTGCCAGTTCTGGCGAACAGATGGTTTTGGATGTCAAAGGATGTAGTCAGCGTACAACGATATATGGAAAAGGTAATACATTGGGATGTCTTGATTATTCCAATATTCGCAGAGCTGATTTGAAAGGAAGCAAAATCACAACATGGATTCCAATGACACGCTCTTGTCGCCTGCCGGAAAATGGCATTGATAAAACAGGTATAGCCCCTGATGTTCGCATATCCATTGGAATGCCTAAAGTTTTGACAGACAATATAGATGAATGGGTATTATGGATTACCGAACTTATGGAAAAAGAACAAGACTGATTATAAATTCCCAACTTATGAATGAATGTATATGCAG
>JAZQSP010000170.1:0-27276 GCA_045630205.1 Faecalimonas sp.
GCAACTCCTTGGCTCACAGAACGACATGGCTACGATCCGACTTGGATGGTCTTATATATTTTCACACGCAAAATCGAAAAATAAGCCAAATTTGAGCCGAATTCGGCATATATAAGGGGAGTTGGTTGGAAAATGGCCAGAGTTAAGAAGGCAGATAGCGAAAATTACATTCTGACGTATTACCAGGGCATGAAAGATGGAACGATTGTCGTCGGCCAGTGGGTGATGCTTCTCTATGAATTGATCATTCAAGGTCTTCAGGACAAAAGATGGTTTTATGATCACAAAAAAGCACTGAAGGCTATCAATTATTTTGAGAAACATGTTTTTCACGTAGAAGGACCACTTGCGCCAAAGGTGGTAAAACTGGAGTTATGGCAGAAGGCGCTTCTGTCATTGATTTATGGAATTGTCGACGAAAACGGAAAGCGTCAATTCCGTGAGATTTTTCTGTTAATCGCAAGAAAAAATGGTAAGTCAATCATCGCGTCAGGAATTACTAAATATCACTTTGAGAATGGCGATGAGTATGGAGCAAAAATTTATAATCTAGCTCCGAAATTAGACCAGGCTGATATTGTTTATAACAACGCTTGGCAGATGATTACGCTGGATCCGGATTACAAAAAAAAGAAGGCTATGGTTGAAGAAGCTCGTCAGAATCGCCAGAAGATAGATGATTCTTTTTTGCAGCGGCATCGAATGACTGATCTGTATTATCCGGAGTTTAATTCGACGATTAAGAAAATCGCATTCTCTGCGAAAAAATCTGATGGTTTTAATCCATCCGTTTGTATTTGTGATGAGCTTGCGTCCTGGGAAGGGGATCGCGGCTTGAAACAATACGATGTAATGAAGTCCGGAATGGGCGCTCGTAGTGAGCCGATTATGTTCAGCTGCACAACTGCTGGATATATAAACGATTCGATATTTGATGAGTTGATGCGAAGAGCGACGCGTTTTCTCCTGGGAGACTCGAAAGAAAATCGATTGCTGCCAGTGCTTTATATGATCGACGACGTCGACAAGTGGAACGACCTGAATGAATTAAAAAAAGCGAATCCGAATCTCGGCGTATCCATAAGCTATGACTACATGCTTGAAGAGATTGCTATTGCGGAAGGGTCACTTCCGAAGAAAAACGAATTCATGGTCAAATATTGCAATATCAAACAGAATTCGTCACTTGCATGGTTATCGACTAAGACGGTCGAGAAGTGTTTCGGTGATCCGATTCGGCCGGAAGATTTCACGCATTCATACGCAGTCGCTGGTATTGATTTATCACAAACGACTGACTTGACTTGCGCGATTGTTTTAGTTGAAAAAGATGGAATTTTGAATGTAATTTCAAAATTCTGGTTACCTCGAAAAAAACTGGAAGATGCTATTGCGCTCGATAATCTTCCGTATGAGCTATACATTCAAAAAGGTTGGTTAGAGCTATCGGGTCAAGAGTTTATTGACTATCACGATTGTTATAACTGGCTGAAGAGCATGGTCGAGCAGTATCAGATATTACCGCAGATGGTCGGATATGACCGGTATTCGAGTCAGTATTTGATTCAAGAAATGAAAGCATACGGTTTCCAGTGCGACGATGTTTATCAGGGTGATAATCTTTGGGGTGTTCTCCAGGAGATGGAAGGTCTGTTAAAAGAAGGTCGTATCAATATCGGCGACAATGATTTGATGAAAATGCATCTTCTGAATGCTGGAATAAAAATGAACAAGGAACGCGGCCGCGGAAAGCTTATCAAATTAAAGCAGTACGGCCATATAGACGGATGTGCAGCACTGGCGGATGCCTTATGTGTACGTCAGAAATATTATTCGGAAATAGGAGAGAGGTTAAAAAATGGGTCTGTTTGAGTTATTTCTTGGAAAACGTCCGCAGCCGATTGATTCGTCAAAATTCGGAAGATTTCAGATGTTTAGCGGATACGAAGCACGATTTCATGCATTCGAAGGTTCAATTTATCAGTCCGAGCTGATTCGCGCAGCCATTAACATCCGCGCGATTCACATGAGCAAGCTGAAAGTTTCGTTCGAAGGCTCAGCGCGTCCGGGATTGATTTCGAAACTATCGAAATCTCCGAACACGTTCCAAACATGGCCACAATTTTTATATCGTCTCTCGACAATTCTTGATATTTACAACACTGCATTCGTTATCCCGGTGTTTGATGGTTTCGGGGAGCCTTCCGGAATATTCACGGCGATTCCGGATCAGTGCGAAGTTGTTGAATACGAAGGTAAGCAATATCTGAAATATAGATTCAGAAATGGAATGGTTGCAGCCATTGAATTCGATTATTGCGAAGTGCTTACAAAATTTCAGCATAAATCCGAATTTTTCGGGGAAGACAATAGTGCGATTCGTCCGACGCTTGATTTGATCAGCATCGGAAACCAGGCGATTAAAGAAGCGACGAAGTCATCCGCATCTTATCGATTTTGGGCGCGCGCGACGAATTTCTCATTCACGGAAGACCTGAAAAAAGAACGTCAGCGATTCTCCGAAGCGAATTTTGCGAAAGAAGCTGAAGGTGGCGGAATCCTATTATTCCCGAACACCTATCAAGATATTCACCAGATCGAAGCTAAGCCGTGGGTTATCGATAAGGATCAGATGACTTTGATTCGTCAGAACGTTTTCGAGTATTTCAATGTGAACGAAGATATCTTGACAAATAAGGCGTACGGTGATGCTTGGTCGGCATTCTACGAAGGCGCGATTGAACCGTTTGCGATTCAATTCGCGGAAGGTCTGGAGAAGATGCTTTTCACATTAAGAGAGCAGTCCGTGAATCACGTTATCGTGACATCGAACCGGCTCCAGTATATGAGCAATAAAGACAAGCTCGATGTTTCAAACGGTCTCTTGGACCGTGGAATTATGTCGATTAACGACGTCCGTGAAATTTGGAATTTGCCACCGGTTGAAGGCGGTGACGTTCGAATTATCCGCGGTGAATACTATAACGCAGATGAAAAAGTTAGTGATGGGATGGTCATAGGTGGCCAGGAAGGGGTGAGCAATGAACCAGCAAATCAATCAGCTTAAAAAAAATAACAAAGAAATCCGCATGTTTAATTTTGAAGTTCGTGCGATGGAAGATGAACGCGGCGCGTATCTCGAAGGTCGTCCGATTGTTTATGAAGCATCGACAGACATGGGTTGGTATGAAGAGACGATTGAACGCGGTGCATTGTTTGAGACGGATTTGCGTGATGTCGCGTTTCTGGTAAATCACAACACTGATATGATTCCGCTTGCACGTTCGCGCAATAATAATTCGAATTCTACCATGCAGCTGATGGTGGATGATGATGGTCTGGTTTGTAAGATGTATATCGACACCGAAAATAATTCAGACGCTAGAAATCTCTATTCCGCAGTAAAGCGTGGCGATATCGATGGCATGAGTTTCATGTTTATCGTTAAAGCAGATAGATGGGAAGACATTGATACGGATTACCCACGAAGATTTATCACGAAAATCGAAAAGGTGTTTGAAGTATCAGCGGTAACATTCCCAGCTTATGAGCAGACATCAATTCAGGCGAGAGGTTTATCTGAAGCACTGGATAGTGCAAAAGAATCACTGGAGAGTGTACGAGCCGAAGCGCGTGAGTTAGAGCGTCGCCGGAAGATGGTTCAAATTTTACTCGAAATGTAAGAGGAGAAAAAGGTTATGGAAAATTTAAAAGATATGAACATTGAAGAGCTTGAAGCTCGAAAGACAGAGTTATCTGGCCAGCTCGAAACGGCTGACATGGAGCAGCTGACAGAGATGGAAGAAGAGGTTCGTTCCATCAACAAAGAAATCGAGTCCAGAAAAGAAGCTGAGTCAAAGCGCGTGGAAGTTCGCAATTTGGTCGCAGCTGGAAAAGTTGGAGAGGTTGTTGAGAAACACGAGGAGAGAGCTATGGAGAAGAAAGAGATCAAGGAATACAGAAATTCCGCTGAATACGTCGAAAAATTAGCTGAAGCTATTAAGACAGAGGATTTCGCAGAAGTACGAGACGCGCTTCTGACTACAAATGCAGTTGATGGAACGATTGCAGTTCCTGATTTTGTGTATGACATCGTAAAAACTGCCTGGGATCGTAATGAGATCATGGGTCTTGTTGATAGAGCAAACATCAAAGGAAATCTTAAAGTCAACTTTGAGATCTCTGGTGGCGAAGCAACGATTCACACAGAAGGCGGTGATCCAGTTCCTGAAGAAGAGCTTGTTGAAGGAATTGTTGAAATTATTCCTCAGTACGTTAAGAAGTGGAAGTCATTTAGTGACGAAGTAATGTCTCTTCGTGGAGAAGCATTCCTTCGTTACATCTATGACGAACTTGCTTATAGAATCATCAAAAAGATGGCTGATGGGCTTGTTTCTATCATCGCAGCTCTTCCACAGACTGCAACAAGCACATCACCATCAGCTGGTTTAATTACTGCGGCTCCAGCTATTGGTGTAGTAGCTGAAGCACTTGGTGAGTTATCTGACGAAGCTGCTAATCCAGTTGTTGTCATGAATAAGAAGACTTGGTCACTTTTCAAGGCTGCGCAGTATGCTGGCCAGTATGCAGTTGATCCATTCGAAGGTTTTGACGTACATTTCAACAATTCGCTCCCAGCATACGCTGATGCTACCGATGGCGATGTTTATATGATCGTCGGTGACTTTGGAGAAGGCGCTCTTGCAAACTTCCCTAACGGCGACGGCATCGAATACAAATTCGATGAGCTGACCAGAAAGAAGGAAGATCTTGTTGAAGTACTTGGTAAGGTTTACGTTGGTCTTGGTGTAGTAGCTGACAAGGCTTTCGCACTTGTTGCTAAACCTACTGAAGGCTAATGAAAGTAAAAGTCGTAAAGGCTTTTTCTGATAAATTCAATCATCAGATGCATTCGGTTGGTTCGACTATCGAGGTCGATGAGGACAGAGGTCAGGATTTGATCGGGCGCGGTCTCGCTATCGCGCTCGAAAATCCAAAATCCGAACCAAAAGTTCGAAAACCCGAACCAGCGGAAAAATCTGAAGAAAAATCTGAAAAGCCAAAAAAACGTGTATCTCGAAAGAAAAAGGATGAATAAAAATCATGTTGATAGATGACGTAAGGCTCGCTTGTCGTGTAACAACGACAACATTCGATAGTGAATTGAATAGGCTTATCGGCTCCGCAAAAAAAGACCTGGAAGTTGCTGGTGTTGTCATTCCTGATCCGATTGACGACATCGTGACAACTGCTATCTGTACATATTGCCGCATGAATTTTGGAAATCCGGACAATTATGACAAGCTGAAAAGCTCATATGATGAGCAAAAGGCGCAGTTATCAATGGCGGACGGCTATACAGATTGGGGTGATATCGATGGATGAGCAGGGAATGGTTAAGATTTACACGCTGAAAAACGTGGCTCCGGCTGGTTTGAAGCCAGTTAAAAAACTTGTGTTTCTCGAAAATGATTATTTCGAGGAGCGTCAGGTCGGTGTTACACGACTTTATGCGGCGAAAAATGCGGAAAGGCGCATCGATTCATTGATTCGAGTGTTCAATAGTCAGCCGATAGTGGAAGGAATGGTCGCCGAGATCGGAAGTGTTCAGTATCAGATTGATGCGACTCAGAAAGAAATCGGTAAGGATTCCGTTCTATTGACTCTGATCAGATTGGAGAAGAATTATGAAATCTATCAACCAGCTACTTAGTGATTTTAATTCAGAATTTACTGAGATAGACGATTTGAAAGTTTATCACTATGAAGCCGAAGATCAAGCGGTTGCTCCATATGCGGTATGGACTGAGCAGGCGGAAGATGACGCATTTCATAGCGATAACAAAAAAGATGAGCAGGTAATCCCGATTATTATCGATTTTTATACACTTTCAGAATTTGATTCGTTTATCGATGAGATTCAGGAATGTGTGAACGGAATCGAAAACGCGTCATGGAAATTATCGGCTATCGATTACGAAGACCAGACTAAGCTAATACATTATCAATGGGAAGTGAATCTTGTATGAGTAAGAGAAGACTTATTTCTATCGAATCAAGAGGTTATGAAGAACTTTATGGGGCACTTCGAGAAGCGTCGAATGTGGAAGCGATCGGTTCTATGGCGGTATTTGATGCGACTGGAATTGTCGCGGATGAGATGAAGAAAAATCTTCAGAGTCTTAAAACGACGAAAGACGGTCATAAAGGATCAAATAAATCTCGAAGGTATTGTTATCAGCGAGATAAAGATGTCTTGATTGAAGCGATGGGTATTTCTCCATTCGGCCGGACTGATGATGCGATTAGCGCAAAAGTAGGTTTTGACGGATATTTCGAAATGACAAACGGTGAAACGATGGCAATTCCAAAGCTTGCTAATTGTATAAACGCAGGAACAAGTTTCATGTATTCCCAGCCATTTATACGAAAAACGGTATCGTCTACCAGGGAAAAAGTAAAAAAAGCTATGGATGCCAGACTTGAAAAAGAAATAAAAAAGAGTGAAAAGCAATAAAGGGAGAGGTGAAAATTATGGCAGCAGCTGGAAAAGTAATCACTGGTTTCTCACTTCCATATGTCGCAAAATATGCGGCATCTGAAGGTGTAGTAACTTACACGCTCGGCCAGAAATTAGCGCGTGGTGTTGATGTTAATATCGAGCCTAATAGCTCCGACGCTAACATCTTTTATGCGGATAATATCGAAGCCGAGAATGTTCCATCTACATTCACAAATGGAACGGCTACGCTTACCGTTGATGGATTATTCCAGGATACGGAAAGATTCATTTGCGGATTGCAGGCGGCCGATGCGGAAGGATTCATCAACTATGGAGATGATCAGGAAGTTCCGACGCTTGGTATTGGTTTCGTTGTTCGCTACATGTCTGACGGTGTAACTACATATACACCGGTTATTTTGACAAAGGCGAACGTTACACCACAGACACTTGCGGCAGCTACGCAGGAAAAAAGTATTGACTTCCAGACGCAGGAATTACAGTTCAATCTTTACCGTGATGATACTAGCAATCATCGTTGGAAGAGAGTAGGCGGTGAGCTTGCGACAGAAGCAGCAGCGGAAGCGGTTATCAAAGACGTTTTTGGAATTTAATATTTATTTTGATTTGGCGGATGGTTCCAACCGTCCGCCATTTCTAAAATAGGGGGTAAAAATTTGTATGGACATTAAAAAAATAAAGTTCGCGCGTACTGTCTACGCTGAGCGTCAGCTTGCTAAGATGTGCCCGAACAATAAAATTAACGAAATCGGGAAATTGTTATCAAATCCGGATTTTATCAAACAAACAGATAGTCTTTTCCAGGTATTCGATATTATGCATCGCGCATATGAGATGCGAGCAAAATTCGAGGATCCTGAGAACTTTGAACCGGTCGAATTTTCGAAAGAAATGTTTGAATGTCTGACCGATACGGAGCTTGAAGAGATGACGAATCTGGCATTCGAGAATTTTGAAAAAGATGGCCGGACTGAGATAGAAACGCAGAAAAAAAAAGAAGAGTAAAACAAGGAAATGAACGAATCTATCTAACGGATTCGTGGATCATATACTGGGGTCACAAGCTTTCGATGTCGAAGCAAGAAACCTTGTGTACGCTATGGGGAGAATTTATTGATTTTTTGAGTTGTCGCGCAATTGAAAACGGAGCTTGCACGCAAAAGAAGCCAAAAATGCGGATGGAAGACATTCTTTCCGCCGATGCATTTTTATGAGGTATTAAATTATGGCTACAATAGGCGTAACAGTCCAGCTTGACGGTGCTGCATCTTACAAGAAACAGATGTCTGATATCACGAATCAGACGAAGATGTATCAGGCCGAAGTGAAGAAGCTGACGACTGAAATCAATAACGGAAATAATGTGTACCAGAATCGAATCGCGCGCGGTGAAGCTCTGGAGAAGCAGCTTGCTAGTCAGAGAGAGCAAGAGAAATTATTGCTTGATCAAATTGATAAAATGACGGATAAATATGGCGAAAATTCTAGCCAGGTAATTCGTCTAAAAACACAGTACGAAAATCTTCAGACTGCAATTTCTAACACTGAAAAATCAATAAAAGATAATGGTGACAAGTGGACGGCATTATCTGAGCAGATCGGAGCGGTTGGGGGTAAGCTTACGGATATCGGTGACAAGATATCGAGCGTCGGTGATACGATGACGAAGGGGTTGACGGTTCCGATTGTCGGTGTTGGCGCTGCATCCGTTGCTGCATTCAATGATGTGGATGCTGGTCTCGATACAATTGCAGCCAAAACTGGAGCTACCGGAGACGCGCTCGAAGAGATGGAAGATATTGCGGAAAATCTAGCGACTACGATTCCGACATCATTCGACGCGGCAGGTTCCGCAGTTGGTGAAGTGAATACCAGATTCGGCTTGACTGGTGACGCGCTTGAAGAGTTATCAGGTAAATTTATCAAATTTGCTGATTTGAATAAAACCGATGTATCGAATTCGATTGATCAGGTTCAGTCACTGATGGCAGCGTTCAACATTGACGCATCTGAAGCTGGCACCGTATTGGATATCTTAAATAAGGCCGGACAAGATACCGGAATTTCTATCGACACACTGACGAATAGCTTGTTCACGAATGCGGCCGCGTTGACCGAGATGGGATATGATCTGAATACTGCGACGGCATTTATTGCGAACCTGGAGAAAAACGGTGTCGATACATCAGCAACGATGACCGGTCTGAAGAAGGCATTTCAGAATTCCGCCGCCGAAGGTAAGTCAATGAGCGATACTATCGCTGAATTAGAAACTACTTTAAAATCAGGCGACACCACGACCGAAGCATATCAGCAAGCGATGGAATTATTCGGTAATCGAGCAGGTCCAGCGCTCGCGAAAGCTCTTTCTGAAGGTAAAATTTCGCTCGATGAACTTGCAAATTCCGTAGATGATTATGGTGATTCCGTTGAGACTACATTCGAGACGACAAAGGATCCTATCGACGACTTTACAACGAATATGAACAAGCTGAAGCTTGTCGGCACTGACCTGGTAACGTCAGCGGCTCCATTGATTACGTCGGCGATGGAAAAGATGGGAAATGTAATCGAAAAAGTTTCGGAATTCTGGAACGGTCTTGATGATGACACTCAGCAGTTTATCATTAACGCCGCGTTAGTCGTTGCGGCGGTTGGCCCTATACTGTCTGTAATTGGTACACTGGTTAGCACAATCGGAACGATTGCGACCGGAATATCGACCGTGATGTCATGGGGGCCAGCGATTACGGCGGCAGGTACTGCAATCAGCACCTTTTTCACTGGAACGCTGCTCCCAGCAATTACGTCCATCGGTACATTTATCACTGCGACAATCATTCCGGCGATTACTGGAGTAATCACGGCGTTAGCTCCATTTTTGCCGATTATTGCAGCAGTAGCGGCCGGGATTGCGATTCTTGTTGTTGTGATAAAAAACTGGGGCGCAATCTCTGACTGGATTTCTGAAAAGTGGGAGCTTGTGACGACATTTATATCCGAAAAAGTTGCGGCTCTTCAGGAATTTTTGACCGAACATTTTGGAATTATCGGCGAATTTATTTCGGCGAAAATCGAATTTATTAAAATTGTGATTGAAACGGCATTCAATGTGATCAAGATTATCGTTCAGACGGTCATGGCGATTGTTAAAGCAATAATTAACGGAGATTGGAATCAGATCGGGGCGATTATATCCGCAGCCTGGGAAGCAATCAAGGCGACCATCTCCGGAGCCGTTGATAGGGTGAAATCATTGATTTCTGGTTTGATGGAATCCGTAAAATCTACTATTTCGAACGCATGGGAGAATGTGAAAAATTCATTTATCAATGCAAAAGATAGCGTCGTTTCAACGGTTCAAAATTTGGTGTCAGCCGTCGGCGATAAGATTTCCAGTCTCGGCTCCAGCGCGTTACAGTGGGGTAAAGATTTGATTGATAATTTCGTTCAAGGAATTAAGAACAACATCGCAAAAGTCGGCGATGCGGTGAAGGGCGTGGCCGATAAGGTCAAGAGTTTCCTGGGATTCTCCGAGCCGGACGAAGGACCATTGAAGAATTTCCACACGTTCGGAAAAGATATGATGGAAAATTACGCGACATCTATCGAAAACGCGCAGTATTTGGTTCGGAATGCAGTGGATGATGTGGCTGCGGATGTGGCCGTCCTGAATGAGCCGTTCAGCTATTCCGATTTGTACGACGCAGTTAGAAGAGGTGCGTCCGATAGCGATACGAATATTTATCTGAATGATCGAGAAGTAACGCGCGCATTGAGCGGATTGGGGGTGTCATTCAATGGCTAGGCCACTTCTTACGTATATATCAAGCCGGGGAACGGTGTTCAATCTACATGATTTTCAATCTGCGAAGCTCTACGAAGCGAATTTTCATAAGGTCGAGTGGATTCCGGAAACAATCAAACATCAATATGGAACGACAATCACGAGATTCACAAAGGATGCTCTGATTTTTGACGTATCCTTTCGATTCAAAGGATCCTATGACCAGAGAAAGCAACAGATTGATGATTTGATGTTTGCGGCGGAATATGATGTTTCGCATCAGAAACTCGGCCGGATATGCTGGAATAATGAGTATATTCAAGTGTATTTCAACGTATCAGATACGCATCCGACAAATGAAGGATACACAGAAATCGAAGGGGAATTCTATGCGCCTTATCCGTTTTGGATTGAGGAGCAGCGCGTTCAGATTCGTCCATCTGAAGAGCATGAAGGTGGATATCCGGAGAACGTGAAAGGTTACGATCCATCGTATCCGTATGAATATGCTTATCCGTACGCTAAGACGTCGACCATCATCACGGTTGACTCTGCGCTTGATTCGAATTTTAAAGCAACTATTTACGGACCAACGAACGACGTGACATTTTCGATAAATGCGCATGTATATAAGATTAACCATGCACTTCGAACCGGTCAGATTATGGTGCTGGATACGCGTCAAAATATTCCATTGACAGATAAGATATACATCATCAACGAGGATGGAACGCGGAAAAATGTATTCGATTATCGTGATCCGGATTCTGACGTTTTCGCGAAAATTCCGAATGGTTCGGTAATCATTAACTACACGAGAACATACGGAATTGATTTCGATATATTCCAGGAGAGGAGCGCGCCGAAATGATTCTTCTTGATTCTGAAATGCATGAGATCACGGAAGTATCTGGTGATCTCGATATTGAATTCGGAACTTCCACGGATAGCACGAATGATTTTGTTATGTCAGATGGAGCATTCAAGGGATTGCAGCCATATGGATTCTATGAACCGAGTACGGAAGTCGGTGGAATTTTCGAATATTCGAAAAATCAATCATATAGCGATATCACGGAGCTTCATGGCTATTCATGGCGTGGCTTACTGTCTCAGGCTCTGATTTTGCCACCAGCTGGATCAGATTATAAGACCGTGACCGGTGACGCGGATACGATTATCGATTCGATTATCTCAGATAAGTTCGGCGGATTCTTTGAAGAAAAGCCTGGAGCATCTTCGATCTATATCCAAAATTACACGTTTCCGCTATATATTAACGTGCTGGATGGTATCGAAGGGATGCTTGAATCAGTTGGTGCGAAACTGAAGATTGAAGTCGTAAAAGAAGCCAGTGGCGAGCCGGTGCATGTGTATCTGTCCGCGGTCATGGCCACGACTGTCAGCGGCGTCTACAATGATGATATCGGTATCCCGATGACGTATATCGTCAATAATATGGGAATCAATCACTTACTATGTGGCGGCTCCGGTCAGCTCCAGCAGAGAATGAAAGTTGATCTGTATATCGACAATAACGGAAATGTATCAGAAACTCAGTATTACACCGGTTTTGCAGAACGTACGCAGTTTTACGATTATCCATCCGCGCAATCACGCGAAGATTTAGTTGATAATGGTACGAAGAGATTGAAAGAACTGGCTAATTCGAAAACACTGTCAATGAAGGCTCCGGAAAACATGGAGCTAGAAATCGGCGATATCGTTCGCGGCCAGTTCCAGGATGGAACGATTATCACGAAGCCAGTAGTTAAGAAGATATACCAGATATCAAACGGTTTATTGAATACAGAAATTAAAATAAAGGGGGAAAATTGACATGGCTACACTTATCAATGGCGATGGTAATCAGGCAGTATATGCAGCGCAAGATGCTGATCTGTTATCCGGAGCAATTACAAACAATAAAACAGTCATCCTTGACGTGGGCGAGAAGTTTAGCGCGGACGTGCTATCTTCGAGCGTTATCGAGGTGCATGACGGCGTAATCTTGACAAAAGAAGGCCGCCGTATCCAGTTGGATCAGAATGCGGTTGATCTGTTTGAATTCCCGGCCGGCGCGCAGGGTGTTGTTTCCTGGTATTACATGGGCTATAAGCTGGAAACTGATGAAGATTCTCATCAGATTTGTTCGACTTTTGTTCAAAAAATGGATACTGAAGGCGACACGATTCCTGAAGGTTCATTTAGAGATGGGGATCAGGAAGTTTACATTTCACTGTATCATGTTCAGCAAGACACGCTAGGCGTATTAACGCCAACGCTTGCGCTTACTGAAAATATGACGATGATTGACGTTCTGGATAATCTTATCGGCTCCGCTTCCGATTTGCCTGACCCGACGAAAACAATCACGAAAAATATTGACCAGATAAATAGCGATTTATCCGTAACAAATAATATTGCAGTTGATGCTAAAAGTGTTACTGATCATGTTAAACATGTAATTTTTAATGGTAATTTAGTAGGTGGATCGGCAACGCAGATTGCAATAAATACAGTATTACCGTCTGAATCTATGCCTATGAGCACCTATACATCTATTCAGGGTGTTAATCAAAATGATGGCTCCGTTCATAATTTCTACATCCAGAAATCAGATAATACACTCCGCTATGCTGAAACAGTATCAGCAGGACATTATTATTTCGATCTGCTTTTGTATTCGTCTTAAATTAAAAAGAGCAGCTTATAAGCTGCTCTTTTTTTATCCAAATTCAATCAAAAATCCACGCTGGTCAATTTCATTGATAGTGTAATTTGAATATCTCACTTGAACGATAAAAGTATCACCTGGATTTAAAAAATACGAATAACTCACTGCTTGATTATCATGCTCTTCAGTTAACACCAGCGCATTGTTTACATAAAATTTAACGCCCGTGCAATATCCGTTATTAAATAGTCCTTTGACATTCATTGATATTACGCATTTTTTTGTCGCAGTAAAAGCATATGACTGTAAATATACGGTATCGCATTGCATTGACTTACTATCATCTATTTTCTTCGGTGTAACTTTCATGTCGGATAAATCGCTATTTTTATCACAGATAGTTATATAACATCAATTAATATTTTACCAGACCCATCAGATGGCCATGACTGTGCAAATAATAATGCCGATACGTCAATAATTGTATTTTTCTTTATTCTCGGAGAAGTTGAAACAATATAAGCATATGGTGAATTACTAATTACATCATTAATTAGCTCGGATTTTCCGCGAACTCTTACACTAACAGATAGCAATGTAAGGTATGCGTTATTACTTGCTCCAAAAGAAACGACAAGATATCCGTCTGTTGGCATGGTAAAGCTAAATGATTCACTATAATTAGACAGTAAATTTTGCCGATTCCAAATATTTGACTTGATAGTTCCATCAGTTGGAATATCGGCTAAATCGCTATTTATCCCAATTTACAATAAAATTGTTTTTTATTATTTATTTACAAATATTTTACGATTTTTGTATGTACAAAGTACGTACAAAATGATATAATAAAGACAGTCAAAGGGGAGACAACTCAAGAAAGGCGGTAAGGGTTATGAATAAAAAAGATTTTAACGAATTCAGATTTGCAGGTTTAAATTTAAAGGATGCAAGTAATAAATATTTGACAATGGATAGAGTTTCTGAAGATCAGAATAAAATCGTGATTAAAGTTTCTGATTCACATCTTCTTCAGACAAGATTCGGATATGCATTGATTCTTGATTCTAAGCATGTCGTATTTATTAAAGATTGGCAGGTTTCAGAAAATTATTTCGGAAATGAAGTCCTTTTAACAAGAGAATATTTCAACGTTAAGGAATGGGGCGATTTCTCAGATGAATTTGAAGAAATTCCTGAGAATTTAACATTTGATAAATGGCTTGCAGCAGCTGAAGAGCAGGATAGACTTGTTGATGAAGATGGTTTTAAGAGAAACCCGGTAAAGTGGGAAAAGTAATTTTTTAAAAGTGAGGAAATGATATGAAAAAATTATACAAAGTATATGCAAATGGTGTTAAAAGAGCAGTAGGTCAGCTAATTCTTGAAGCTGACGAGTCTGATTTGAGAGAAGCAATCGAGGAGAATATTGATCACGTTTTTGATTGTGGTTCGGTTGATGTTGAACTGGATGACGAAGAAGCGGTCAACAGATTCATGGAAGAATTATATGAGAAATTCGAAAAGAGCTATCAGGATAGCGGAATTATCAATTGCGGCGATTATATGCTTATCGAATCAGAATATGACGAAATCACAATTCCGAATTGCATCGGATGGGAAATTTAAGAAAGAGAGGTATAGACATGGAAATTTGTGAGGAAATGCAGAAGCTCCGGAGCTATCTGGATGATAAAAAAATTAAATGGGTTGATCATTCGAGCGATCTGGATAGTTTGGAAAAGAATATGTTTATCTGTCGCACATGGTTATGGATTAGGGATAGACAGATTAGCGTTATAAATGGGTTTGGAACCTATGGCGGCATTCATCTGATGTATGGCGATTATCCGAATAATCACGGTTTGCTCGAAATAATGGTTGACGGAATGGATGACGTTATTGGAAATCTGACATCGGATGATGTAATCAAAATTATTGAGTTGATTGAAAAATCCGGGGATATCGATAAGTTATTGCCGAATCAATAAGAATGGAGAATAAGCATGAAAACTGATAGAATTAACATTAGGGTTAGCCCAGAAATTAAGGGTGAAATCGAAAAGGCAGCGGGTCAGATGGGGCTGAGCGTATCGGCGTATTTGATTATGCTGCATAAGATGCAAAAAAATGGGGTTCAGCTGCATGGGGGCGGCGGTTATGAGAGAAGTCATTGAGAAAGTAATATATTATTTAATCGTTATCAGTGCTATTTTGCTCATATTGAGTTGTTTCGCACGTGGGGGGTACAATTATACGCCTACGCAAGAAGAAACGCAAAATAAGCCAAATGCGGAGCAAATAGAGGTGTCTCAACCGGAGACGACTATCGAGGAAACCGAAATAGATACGTCTTACACTCCGGAAACGCTCGCATTAGAAGATTACTATGATCAGCTGGAACTTCTTGCCTTATGCGTCGAAGCGGAAGCAGGGAATCAGGATCAGATGGGTAAGCGGTTGGTGGTCGATGTGATTCTAAATCGCGTCGATTCTCCAGATTATCCGAACGATATTCGCGGCGTGATATCTGATGATGGTCAATTCTCGACATATAACAATGGGATGATTGATCAGGTGGAACCGGCTGAGAGTACATTCGAAGCGGTGACGATGGAGCTATCCAGCCGAACGAATACGGACGTGCTATTTTTCACGGCCGGCGGATATAATTCTTCATGTGAGCCGCTTTTTGTTTATGGGGATCACTTTTTTGGTAAGTAATAGATAATTTTAAGTGGATAATTTTGCGGATAAGTTGAAAGATTGGAGTGTATTAGTATGTTGTTAAATTTAGAAGAAGAGAAGAAAAAATTCGAAAATCATGAAGTTACGTTTCAGGATTTGGGTAATATTAAGATTTTAGATTTCAAGCGACCGTATTCCGGCTATTATAGAATCAGATTCTTGTTTGAAGAAGATTATTGTCGATTGCATATCTCTGGAGACCTGGGTCATCTGATCGCGACGAATTATAATAATATGACGTATGACGGTTTCAGTGATTTTGTGCATAATCCTGGATACTTCTCCAGTAAAATCAATTGCATGGATAGAGATAGATATTCGTATGATTGGGATCTCGCAGCTAAAGATCTGAGAGAGAGATTCTCCGATTACGGATATGATTACGAAGATCATATTGATTTGATTCTGGAAGATTATAGTGATCGCGTTGGTATCGGTCCAGAAGGATATCGAGTTTTGCAAGAAATTGATGGCGATTGTTTTGAATATGCAAGTCACATCGGTCGCGAAGAGACCGGAATCATTGAGCTTTATTTGCTTGCGTTCGAATTAGCGCAAAAGAAACTAAATCAATAAATCCGCCCAGGACGGAATTTTTCAAAGATTTCTAAAATGATTATCATGGGGAGACCTGGACGGATGAGTTAAGTATATCAAATTAGGTGGTACAATTCTATGACGCTGGGGGAACTTTTGCCAGTTCTTGACGATACCACGATAAAAATTAAAGACGGAAATGACTTTGTAGTATTCAACAAAAAACGGATGATTCCTGAAGAGCTGAAGAGTCGAGAAGTGGCGCGTGTCACATATGGGATGTTTTATATTTCTGAGTGCATTCAAATTTTTCTAAAAGAGGTTGAAAATGAAGATATTAAGCAATAGAGAATATACGCGAAGAATTACGGCGGCAGCTAATCATGCATTTATTGATGGATTTAATTGCGCGAGAAAAAATCCGTGTAATGACTGGGAACGTGAATTTGAGCGCGGCCGGATTACTTTGAACGAATATCGCCGTCTGGCTTATGACCTTCCGCCGATAGAAAAATCGGCAAATATTGAGGTAGTGAATGAAAGAATATCTAGATAATTATGAGTGTGATGGCCAGATGGATCTATTCGATTATATTCCGGACCCGAATGTCGTGCTTGATGTAGATATTCGGGGGATATGTGATGATGCTTATTGCCCTAGATGCAATTATGCATTTTGGGATAGCGAGACGGATATGTCTGAGTGTCCGCATTGTGGCCAGTTGGTGCGCTGGGATAATTGGCACAGAATAAACGGTTAGGTTTGCGAATTTCGCAATTTTATAAAAGTTAAAGGAGTTACAAGAATGAATGTGGATTTTGATGATCAGAGAGACAAAACGGATGATAAGGTGAAAAGTGTATTTGTTGATATGATGGTTACTCTATCTGAGGGTAACATTGGAGCGGTTGCGTTTATTACAGACGTATTAGATAAGGCAGTTAAAGAAAAAGATGAGCTTGCAGCTCTCGCGCTTACTAGAGCTAAGACGTTTAATGTCGTCGGCACGAAGCTATATCTGTTATGGAATGATTGTTGTGGACGCGATACGGATAAGGCGATTCGCGTCCTGGCAGAGAATTCGAAAGATGATATCATGGAGCATCTGACATTTGATTCAAGATGCAACGTGAAAAAATATGATTAGGGGGTGAGGAAATGAAACCGGAGCAAATAGAAAAAGACATAAATAATGCGCATATCCATATATATGCGGATGGGGAGCATGTTATTTGTGACATTGCAGGAAATTCCATCATATTACTCGCGATGATTGATCAGGCATTAACAAGAATCGTTGAAGAAAATGATAAAGCATCGTATGATCAAGCACTTTCAGCGCTTAAAATGTTTCACAAGAAACCGAATAGAGTTAAAAACGAGGTAATTAACAAAATACTGGGGGATTTGTAGAATGAATAAAATTATATTAGCCGGTCGGCTTACAAGAGACGCAGAAATTCGATATACGGCAAGCGGAGCAGAACAGACTGCAATCGCGCGCATGTCTATCGCCGTTGATCGGCGATATAAAAAAGACGGTGCGCCGTCCGCTGACTTTTTCAATCTGGTCGCGTTCGGTAAACTTGCCGATTTCTTCGGTCAGTATGGTTGGAAAGGTACAAAATTTTTTATCGAAGGGCGTTTACAGTCTGGAAGTTACGAAAAAGACGGTAAAAAAGTCTACACCGTGGACGTCGTAGTTGAGTCGGCGGAATTTGCCGAATCGAAGAAAAGTAGTGAAAAAAGTAATGGGAATAATAATCCATCGCCGGCAGCAGGTGATGGTGAATTCCTAAATGTTCCAGATGTCGCCGATGATGAGATTCCATTCGCATGATTCATCTGATCGGAGAGCTGCACGTCCGACCTGATCAACTTATCTTTGACGTAAATCCGGAAGACATCACGGATTCAATGATTAAACTTGATCAAAAAGAGGTTGTGCTGGAGATTAAGAAGAAAACGAAAAAGCGTAGTATCAACGCAAATAATTATCTCTGGATGCTTTGCAGTTTAATCGCTGCGGATATTCAAACGGATAAAGATTCCGTCTATGAACAGATGCTCAGTAGATATGGACAGTATGTTGATATTGAATGCGATTCAGCGATTGCTCCAAAAGTTCAATCGCTTTTTCGAGTTTCTGAGAATCTTATGGATGGATATGAGCATCCGGGGAAAGTTACGATTCGCGGATATCGGGGTTCGCATTCCTACGACTCGAAGGAAATGGCCACGCTTATCAATGGCGTAGTATCTGAGTGTGCATCGATGGGGATTAATACATGGTCAGAAGAAGAGGTTCAAAATCTATTATCCGGCTGGGTACCGGAGAAATAGAATATATTTTAAAAATTTAGAATCTAAAATAAAAATTTTTAGAATCTAAATCGGTTTGTTTTTTCGATAAATGGGGGTTTATGAAAAATGAATATTAGCGGTATTGATATCATCAACGCAGAAATCAAGCGCGTTTCGAAGATTGTGAATTCGCAAAAATCAGATGATGGAGCTGACTGTCCTTTTACTTCCGATCGGGTTCGCCCGGTTCCTGAAGAAGAGAAACGACCAGCTCCGCCGGATTTCGATGAATTCATGGAAAAATTAAAGCGTAAAGCGGAAGAAGGTGCGCTTGATGATCACTAAGTATGATAAAATATGCGTAGTATGTGGACGACCTAAGGACCATATCCATCATCTGGTATATGGGCGTGGGGTTCGCGATTTATCGGATGAGGATGGTCTGACGGTACCACTTTGTTATGATTGCCATAAAAAGGTACATGAATTTTCTGGAGCATGGTCAAAAATCGTCGGTCAGTTGGCGTTTGAGCTTGACCAGGTTAGCGAAGGGAAATCAAAAGATGAAGCTAGGGGGGAGTTTAAAAAGAGATATGGGAGAAGCTATTTGTAAACGCTGCGGAGTTCAATTCAAATTTCGCGGTACAAAAAGGACATATTGCAACGATTGCCTGGGAGTGATGGAAATCGAGCGTGATTTCGTGCAAAAGGAAATCGTGAAGGGTGGCGGCTGGTTAGCTGCCTACAATAACGGAGACCGTTTGACTCAGTGGTGTATGATTGCCAGGTACCACCACATGACATACGGCCAGTATAGCGCACTAAAACCATCGGAGAAGCATCGCCTGATGACTGCGGCGGTGTTGGCGCATAAATGAGAAATTTTTATTCTGGACGTTACAAACTGGCAAAAGATGACTATATGCTTGCGCGCGCTTTTGCCCGAAAATACAAAGGATGGCTGAAAAAACCGGAAAAGTATAAAAGGCAAATTGCAGTGATAGAACACTGCGCCGAAATTGCGTCAAGTGAGTTGAAAGATTGGATTCTGAAAGCAATCTCTGAAGAGCTTGCTTTTGAGGATCTGAAACGCGCCGGAATGCCGGCGGAACGTACTGCTTATTACGGTTATAGGCGGAAATTTTATTATTTACTGAGTAAGGAATTGGATAAATGAATACGATTATGCTTATTTTTAACATTCTATACATCATTGCAATGTTATCTATTATGGTGTTTGTGATTCGTTCCTGGAAAAAAGGGGAAAAATATCGTCAGAAATTTCGTGATGACGCTCTTGAATTTTATGCAAAACTAGAGCAGCAGCTTCATGATGAGACTGTGATGGCTGATATTGCGACGCAGATTGAAGTTCGTCTTCAGGAGATGGAGAAGAGAATCATAGAAGAGCTAAAAAAATAGCTAAAATTTGCCACTTGAATGATATGTTCAAGTGGCTATTTTTGTTTTTGGGGGTATGAAAAAATGTATAGAAAGCTTATCGAAGAAGTAAAGGATCGCATGGGTCCGATGTATGTTAAGAATCTTGAAGAACTGGCAGCAGTGGAAGAAGAATATGATAAGTGTCACGACATGAAATTCGATGATGTAATCAATTCGCTTACATTCAAGCCAGAAGATGATTCATATTATCGCGCTTATATGGGCGGATATATTTTGAGAGCTTGGCAGCTCCAGAAATTAGAAAGTGATTCCAAAATTAACAAATCTTGGATAAAATTAGAACTAGTCGATAATCAGCTCCGTTGTGATGTATCTGGAAATGATGCCGATCTGATGAACATGACTTTGAATTTTCTCGATCGGTTCCTGAAGACCATCGAGATGAGTCGTGATATTTTTTGTGATGTCTTTAAGGAGATGGATGAATGAACTATTTTGAAGAATATTTAAAAATCGAAAACATAACTCCGGATTTTCGGAAAGAATGTGAAAGCATCTTGAAGAGAATTCGCTCTGGCGAATTGATTTATCCGGAAAAGAAAATTGATCAGTTTATTATGGTTTCGGAAAGAGCAAAAAAGCCTTTGATGTTATACCAGAAGCTTATGCTTGCGATGTTTATTATGACAGTTGAAAATAGCGTCAACGAAGAAGAAAATGGCAGCAGTCAAAAAAATGACTTGCTAAATTCATAAACAAATTATAAAATTGTCTTTGCAAAATAAAAAAGAGCGAGCCTATTGACTCACTCTTTTTAAAAATTAAATTAAAGCTTTGGAGTTACCAGCTCCGAGCGACTTTATCGGATTACACACTAACAAAAAATCCGACTCAGTACATAATGCGCTCATTTCGTAGAGTATTATATACTTTGATGTCGAGATGGTCAAGATTTTTTAATCCTTGTATCGGTTAGTTGGTGCCGAGACAAGGATTTTTTTTATTTTGTAATACGTGAAATAGAGGATAAGACATGGTTAATAAAGTTGTTTTTATTGATTCAGATGATTATACGATTGTTTTGAATTCAGCTATTCAAAATTCAGAATTATCTCATCAAGCGATTGGTTTATATGTTCATATGTTATCATTACCATCAGATTTTGATTTTTCTTTAAACGGATTAACTGAATTGAGTAAAGAGGGAGTGAAATCAGTTCGATCTATGTTAAAGGAATTGGAGTCTTTTGGCTATATAAATCGTACTAGAATGCATGGTGATAATGGTAAATTTTATTATAAGTATGAGATAAATTATAAGCCTGAAGTAAATGATAAAAAAAGAATTGGGGGTTGTGAAAAATGAAAAGAGATATTGAAACGCATTCAGGATCATGGCATGGCTTCATGGTTCAGAGGTTACATCTGAAGGGTAATGATTTGATGGTATATGGAGTGATACATCAATATAGCTACCAGGGAGAAATGGGATTTTTTGGAAGTCTTTCATATTTATGTGAGATTACTGGAGCAACAAAAAAGGGGATTTACAAGAATTTGAAATCTCTGGAGCAAAAGGGATTGATCACGAAATCTGTTATTTACGAGAATAACGTCAGAAAATGCATATATCGCGCAGTCGTTACAATTTCGAATTATGAAGATTATGAGATGCGAGATGATCATGTTGTATGTGTTGCTGAAGATAATAATTCGGATGATAGTGTACTGGATTCCGGGGGTGGTGTACTGAGTACACCGGGGTGTAGTACTGAGTACACCGGGGGTGGTGTACTGAGTACACCTAAATATAAATATAAATATAAATATAATAATAACAACAACAATTATATAAATAATATAGGCGATAACAGTGAGCCTGAAGATGATGTTGTTGTTGTTCAAAAAATGGCAAAAGAATATGGTTTAAAAATTAAAGCGAAGGATGCGATTGCTATTTTGAAAGTGGCCGATAATAATTTGACCAGGGTGAAAAAAGCTCTGGATGTTCTTGGTGAGCAAAAAAATAAAATCACAAACATAACTGGATGGTTAATCACTGCCATTATTGATGACTATGAACTTGCGAAAAAACCATATGATCTTGAGAATAAATTTCACAACTTTGAAGAGCGAAAAAATGACTATGATGAACTAGAAAGGCGATTGTTAGGGTATTGATATGCATATTGAGATTGATCTGATTCCGAATGCGGACCAGCTGAAGATAGAAGCGCGTGAACGGATGAAGATGCTAAACATGTATCCGCCGATTATTGATGATTTTGTTAATCGTGGCCAACTTTGGACTAGTGCGAGTGATCTTAGGAATCCGACGCCTGAAGAGCTGGAGCATGTGCGAGCTTTCGAGAAAAAATTCGGAAATCGAATTTATCATTTGATTCGTGGCCAGTTCATGGATTGTGAAGTGCTGAACATGCTCAGTATTTCGCCGTATATGGAAGATTGGGAGTTTGAGCGAAATTTGATCCGTGAAGGTTCTGTGATGTCTCGATCTGATAATCTATCTATCCCGGACTGGACTGAGAGTGGTATCATTTACGTGAGAAATGAGTCAGGCGTGTTGAGACGTTGGGGGTAGGTTATGGATTTGATAATTGGTCTAGTAATTGGAATACTGTCGTATTGCGTTGGATATTTGTTCGGGCGTTTCTGTGAATCGCAGGATAATCCGGAGCAGGTTGAGAAGGTTGGTCACTGGATTCCGGTTGATCAGAAGAGTGCAGCTTGTTCTTGCTGCAATAATATTTTTTATACGTCCGGAGCTGATCAGACGATGAGCGCTCAAATACATAAATCGATATATCGATACTGTCCGCACTGCGGCGCAAGAATGGGGGTTTGGAATGACTAGCGAATATCGAAAAACAATTCTGGAGATGGAAAAAGCAAGATATAAAACCCGATTTCTTCGCGGAAAAAGTCTCTATGAGTGGGCGATTATCTGGTTTAAAACGGACAATGATACATTTTTCGACCTATACGGATTTAATTTCAATCCGCACGAGTATGAAAATCTGTATGAAATAGCCAGAGGAGACGTCTATCCTGAAGAGTATAGGGAGTGATCACATGGATAGGGTAGAAGTGACTTATTCTGTGAACCGGACGGATTTTGAATCATGTGACGATTGTGTTTACTCCGGGGATAGTATAGAAATTTGCAAAATGCGATTGTGCTATCACGCAATCAATGAGCTGCGCGATTGCTATGAGAGGAAAGAGGAAAAGAATGGAACTGGAAAAGATGCATATGGAGCTGATTGAGAAAATTAGTGATTTAGAATATCATCCGAATCGTCTGGAACCGGATGAGTGTGCGGTTGTTAGGACTGCGCTTATGAAATATTTCAATGAGCCGATGGAGCCAAAGGTTGAAGTGGTAATCACTGACGAATGGGGTCGGAAAAGAGTGCAAGAATTGATTCCGGAACATACGCACGTAATAGATGACATGTGTGAAATGGATGAATATTACGTTTGCGAAAGAGTTCGAAATATCAGGAGAAAGAAAAAAATTGATTGAGACATTTATTTTAGGTTTTTTAGTTATTGCGTGTGTATTGCTTATTATTATCGCGTCAAATCAGGTAAAAATTGCTAGATTTTTTATTGAGCAAATTGATTTGGTAAAAAAGAACCAGGTGAATCTATATTCAGAGATAGATAGAAGTACGGAGCAAATAATCGCTAACCAGGAAAAACTGAATCAAATACTTTATGAGATTAAGGGGGAGAAAAATGAAACCTATCGACGAAATGAATGAAAATGAATTGTGGGAAGAATTTAGTAATCAGTTGATAAGAGATTCGGCTGCGCCGATGACGATGAGTTATGATGATAGTGAATCAATTCGTAAGAATGGAATTCGTGAATGCGTTAATCGTTGGCGTTATAGATTGCAAAAGAATCATTGTAACGATGCTATTTCAAGAGGTTACGCGATTGAATTATTAGAAAATCGGTTTCTTGAATTGCAGAAAATTAAAAAAATACCAGGAAATGAAAAGCAGGAAGATGTTCAGCTTGGAATAAACTGGTGTATCAATACGATTCGTGAGATGGATGGAGTAATAGCAACGACTCCGGTGGCGGTTGTGAATATAGATAAATCAGACATGAAGGAATTGATTGATAAAAAATTTGATGAATTTGTCGAATCATATAATCCGGAAATAAGACGAAAAGGGAAATGGATTGCGAAAGAGAGTATAACCGGACTAGAAAAATTATACGAGTGCTCTAATTGTGGCAATCATTGCCTTTACGAGTATGTCGAAATCGGTTTTCAAAACGCAAAAACAAAGTATTGTCCTAACTGTGGCGCATACATGAGAGGTGAATCGAATGAGATTGATTGATGCGGATGAGCTGAAAAAAGATGATGAGACGAATTTGATTCTATCCAGGAATGCAATTCGAACCGGTCATCAATTAAAACTATGCGCTGAATTGTTTATCAGAAAATCGATAAGGCTCCAACGATTGACGCGGTTCCGGTTGTTAGATGTAAAAATTGTAAATATTGGGAGCCAACGGATGGAATCGTCGGTATTTGTAAAGAGCAAGTGATTATGCATGAATACGATGGCGGAGTGTTTCACTTGTATCCGGAGCATGAAGATAATTATTTTTGCGCTTATGGTGAAGAGAAATGAATGATTTGTATATCAAGGATTTGAATGACGGAAGTGTCAGACCATATGGATCAGATAAGCATGACAGTCTGTATATTATCAATCAAGGTAGAATGCTCGCGTATGAGCATCTTCAGAATGGTGACGGAAGTGATTGTGGAAATTATAGGATTGTCGATAATCCAGCAGGTCTGGAATACGATGACATTGATAACAATGGCGAGCCGGTATATGTAAATATAGGCGGATTCGAAAAAATAACGTATTGCCAGAATTGTAAATACTGGGATAGTGATAATGATAAAATTGGATACTGCCGAAAGATGAAATTTGGTCATTTCTCGAAATGGATTGAGATTGATATTTGTAAGAAAACAAAATTTGATTTCTTTTGTGCAGCAGGGGAGCGACCTGACATAAAAGAAATCTTAGAGGGGTTAGAAGATGATTAAAGTTATAATTGTAATCATAGCCAGCGGACTCATTGGATATATGGGCGGATTGGCGCAGGAGCGTCACTATGGTTTTCAACGATATCTTGATGGATTAGACGAAGGATATGGAAAAGCGAAAAAAATTATTGGAGCCTATAAAGGTGGATTAAAAAAAAGGCTATGAAGAACATGCTGAAATGATTATGAAATTGTTGGATGGTGAAGAGGATGAATCAGAAGATAGTGAATAATAAAGCATGGATAAAATTTGATATCACGATGTTAGTCGTGAACCTGATCGGGGTGATATTCCGGCCAAAATATAATATACTAGCCTGGAATATTGGAATGTTGATTGTAGTTATAGGATTGAGAGTGTGCGAGATTTATGTGGAGAAAAGAAATGGATGTAGTGACGAAGACGAAGATTGATTGTTTTGCAGCGAATCAATTAGTTTTAGTCATGGATGGAATAGTCTTGATGATAACAGATAAATTATATTCTAAAATTTTATTGATATTCGTAATGCTATTTATGGCGTGCTCGAATGTATACGTGTATTATCAAGAAGTTAAAAAGAGTGAGATAGCTAATAAGCTGACTGAAGAAGTTGCGAATAAGATTTTGGAGAACGTAGAAAATGACAAGTGAAGAAGCTGCACTTCTGGGAATCGTTCGAATGATGCCGGTTGATATTGGCGTGATATATATCGAGTCTTTCCAGCAAGAGCATGGTCCATTTTCAGACGATGCTGCGGAGATTATTCGGAAATATTTGTCAAAAGAGTGATACTCAGGGTCAATCTTTAGAATTAAAATAAAAGCATGATACATAATCCCTTAAAGATACTTACTGTTTACATGTTTCAATCTATGTTTTAACTTTAGCATCAAAGTGAAAGTTCCTCATGGGAAAGAGACGAGCTGGTTAGCTCGTCTTTTTTCTTTGCTGAAAAGGCAGCAGGGGAAGATGGAAAAAGTTTCGTCTGGAGAAACATAAAAAGGCAGCAGGTGAAGAAAATTATTCCGGGATATTAAGAAATCAAATAGGCAGCAGGTTAGAGAAATGATATAATTATCCGGTAGTTTATTGGTTAATCAAATGGAAAGGTCTTCCTGCTTTTTCTAACGATTAAAGTTAAACACACTAATTTGAGCCGGTTGGTTAATCCATCCGGCTCGCTCCATTTCTTGGATAAATTTGTTATAATAAATTCGGACATTATCCAAATGTTAAATTCACTTACCTTGTGCGCATCCTGGAGCTACTGGGATGCGCCGAAGTAGGAAAAGAGTGATACTTTTGAAATATCAAAAAGATTAAAATATAAATACAAGCAAAATCTTACTTGTAACCCTTTTAACTTAGCGGTGCCAACGCTACGAGAAAAAGAGTCGGGAAAAATTTTCCTGGCTCTTTTTTTGTTGCTTAAAAGAGTGATACTTTGGGTCAATTTTGCTCGCTAGAATTAAATCTAGGATATAAGTTTCTAACTTCATCCTAGAGAATGGTGTGCAATCTTTGAATTGCGGCTAAACTCAGCGGCGCAGAAATCTATATGTCCTGATGAGCTGCGCCGCACTCCCCAAAAGAAAGAGGTGATTTTGATGACAAAAGGCGGAAAAAGATATTGTGATAATTGCAAAGTGCAGATGCAGCCGCTGAATTTCAGTGACGAAACAATCATTCCGTATGATCGTCTTAGCCTTGGATATAAAAACAAAAATCAAGTTGTGATGAGCAAAAATTTGGATCTTTGCCAGGAATGTATGAGCAAAGTAATCAACGCGTTAGAGGTAACGGTTTGAGTTACTATTCCGAGAATCGACCGGAACAGGTCGAATTTTATAAATCAAAAAAATGGCAAAGGGTTCGAAATGCTTATTTCAAAAAAGCCAGAGGTCTATGTGAGAGATGTCTGGCAAAGGGCTTGATTGTTCCGGGGGAGATTGTTCACCACAAGATTGAGATGGATTCGGTGAAGATTAGAAATGATTTTCTCGCATTTAATTATTCGAATCTTCAGCTGGTTTGTCGGAAATGTCATGAAGAGATTCATGAAGGTGCAAGAAAAAAAGAGCGCATTCTGAGCGGCAAATCACAAAGATATCACATCGATGAAAATGGCGTTTGCGTAGTGCATGACGATGGGCTTGAATAGATGCCCCCGTATACGGCTCGTATTTGCGCCATATGCGGA
>JAZQSP010000171.1:0-1340 GCA_045630205.1 Faecalimonas sp.
AAAGTAAGAGGTTACGTAAATGATTGATCCCATCTACAATTGATGACCCTTGATCTTGAAGTAAAAAGATCAAGGGTCATTTCTTTTTGTGTGTACGCTCCGAAAGGGGCGCTTTTTTCTTGCATCATTTTCTTGAAAAAACTCTTGAAATCAATTTTTAATTCCCTTATGCTTAGTTTTAGCAAGCATAAAGGAAGTGAGATGCACTTATGAATCAAGAAGAACTGCATGACCTGATAGCAAAGCAACAGCCAAATATCTGTCAGATCGTCGCCTATAGAAAAAACGAGAAGGTATATTCTGACTGCTGGAATGACTATAAGGCAGACGACTGCACCCATATCATGTCAGCCACAAAGAGCATTATCGCGTTGCTGATCGGCATAGCCCTGGATAAGGGACAGATCAGAAGCATTGACGATAAGGTTTTGGATTATTTCCCCGACTACAAGGTCAAACGGGGCGAGAAAACCATCTACGATGTAACAATCCGGCACTTACTGACCATGCGGGCACCTATCATATACAAAGAAGATCCCTGGACGAAGATTTGTTCCAGCGATAACTGGACCTTTTCTTCGCTGGATTTTCTCGGAGGCAGAAAAGGTCTGACCGACGAATTCAACTATCAGACGGTGTGCCTGCTTATCCTCTCGGGAATTTTGTACCGGGCAACGGGAATGAAAACCGTGGACTATGCGTACCGCCATCTCTTTGAGCCCCTGGGCATTGCCATACACGAAAACTATTATGCAGAAACGGCAGAAGAACACAAGCAGTTTACCATCGGAAAGACACCCAAAGACAATATCTGGTTTTGTGATCCGGATGGACTGGGAACTCCGGGATATGGCCTGTGTATGTCGGCAGAAGATATGGCAAAGATCGGATTGCTGTGCCTGAATAAAGGTATTTATGATGGCAAGCAAATCGTATCTGCAAGCTGGATTGAAGAAATGACGACTCCCAGAACCGTGGAAAGTGACCACTTCCGGGGTATGGACTATGGGTATCTGTGGTGGATCATCGACCGGGAAAAGAACATCTATGCCGCCATCGGAAACAGCGGCAATGTGATCTATGTTAATCCGGAAAAGAATATCGTTGTGGCAGTAGCATCTTATTTCAAGCCTACGGTATTTGACAGAGTTGACTTTATCCGGGAATATATGGAACCCTTTATTTGTGAGAGGTAAAATTATGGCATTTCAGTTAATTGATCTGGAAAACTGGGAACGAAGAGAATTCTATGAGCATTTTATCAGTCAGGTGGTCTGCACCTATTCTGTGGTGGTCAACCTCGATATCACCAATCTGAAGGGGCAGAAACTGTATCCCGC
>JAZQSP010000172.1:0-1209 GCA_045630205.1 Faecalimonas sp.
TCTATTACATCATCTATGATAAGTAATTACGTAAAGAAAAAGATAATTACAAATCCTATCAAGAAACAGTATTATAGAGAACAGATAGCTGAGCTTTTCTTTATAGTATTGGCGAAAAGTGTAATATCTCTTGAAGATGTATCTATAATGCTACATATATATAGAAGTAAATACAAAACAGAACAGGCATATAAGTATTTTGCAGAGGTTATGTCGGAAAGTCTGTGCATAGATAAAGATCAGCAAATTGTTTGTACAGAATGTAGTCGTAGAAATATGGATAATGAGACTGCTTTTGAGCAAGGATTGTTGCGCAATGTCATAATGGCTGTTGCTTACAAAGTGTACCTGGAAAAAACTTTTCAAAGTTTAAGAAAAAACTAAAAAAGACTATTGACACAGTATATCATTCTTTGGTATACTAATTGAGCTGTCGCTTGAGACGGCGCGGAAAATTTTCTTTTAAAAAACTTTCAAAAAGTTGTTGACACAAAGAAAACTTTCTGTTAATATAATATATGTTCGCTACGGCGGACAACTTCGAAAGAAGAACCTTGAAAACTTCATAGTATGGAAATTTAGTCAGAATACTAAATGAAACAATCAGCATAATCGGTAAGATTAAGCGGGATGTTTTCGACAATTTCTAAACAACTCAAACAGTAATTCAGATAATTATTGCAAGCGCAAAAGCGAAGTCAAGAGTTGATCAAACAGATTTTTTAGGCTAAGGCCTTAAAGATACCATTTAATTAAGAGTTTGATCCTGGCTCAGGATGAACGCTGGCGGCGTGCCTAACACATGCAAGTCGAGCGAGATGCTTTTAACTGATTCTTCGGATGAAATTAAAAGCGGAAAGCGGCGGACGGGTGAGTAACGCGTAGGCAACCTGCCCTGTACAGAGGGATAGCATTTGGAAACGAATATTAATACCTCATAAAACCGACTGTGTGCATGCACAGACGGTCAAAGATTTATCGGTACAGGATGGGCCTGCGTCTGATTAGCTAGTTGGTAAGGTAACGGCTTACCAAGGCGACGATCAGTAGCCGACCTGAGAGGGTGAACGGCCACATTGGAACTGAGACACGGTCCAAACTCCTACGGGAGGCAGCAGTGGGGAATATTGCACAATGGGCGAAAGCCTGATGCAGCAACGCCGCGTGAGCGATGAAGGCCTTCGGGTCGTAAAGCTCTGTCCTCAAGGA
>JAZQSP010000173.1:0-1091 GCA_045630205.1 Faecalimonas sp.
AGTAATCCACTTTGTTTCCAAAGACTTGATACCAAATGAGCCGAATGCCAACTGATTACCTCTTTGTGCATTACCCTTTTGGGTACCCTTCTGCTGTCTTCTGAATTTTGTCTTTTTCGGTTGTAACATATCTCCTAAAATGCAAATTCGTTAGCGATTGTTATTTTTCTTTTTTCTGAAGTTCTTACCGGCGTTGTTGTTATTACCGTGACCCCTTTCCTTTGACTGAGTAAAGTTAGGAGCCAAATCTCTCTTACCATAAACTTCACCACGGCAAATCCAAAGCTTGATACCCAACAAACCAACCTTTGTCAAAGCTTCTGCATGACAGTAGTCAATGTCAGCACGGAATGTGTGCAACGGAGTTCTACCTTCCTTATACATTTCAGAACGTGCCATTTCAGCGCCATTCAAACGACCTGAAATCAACACCTTGATACCTTCAGCGCCCATACGCATGGTATTAGCAATAGCCATCTTAATGGCACGACGATAGGCAATCTTTCCTTCAACCTTACGAGCAATATCGTTAGCTACAATAACTGCATCCAATTCAGGTCTCTTAACTTCGAAGATATTGATTTGAATATCCTTATCGGTAATCTTCTTCAATTCTTCCTTCAACTTATCTACTTCAGAACCGCCTTTACCAATGATAATACCTGGACGAGCAGTACAAACAGTGATAGTCACCAACTTCAATGTACGTTCGATAACGATTCTTGATACGCTAGCCTTTGCGAGACGTGCATTAAGATATTTACGAATCTTGCTGTCTTCCAACAAAGCGTCACCATAGTCATTGCCACCGTACCAATTAGAATCCCAACCTCTAATAATTCCCAAACGGTTGCTTATCGGATTAACTTTTTGTCCCATCTACTTCTTAGTTTTTTTCATTAGTACTTTTAGTGTCAACGAACAAAGTCACGTGGTTTGAGCGCTTACGAATTCTATAACCTCTACCCTGTGGAGCTGGACGCATTCTCTTCAATGTAGCACCACCATCAACAAAAATCTTAGTTATAAACAACTCACCATCTTCTGCCTTACGTTCGTTCTTCTGTTCCCAGTTAGCAATAGCAGAGCGC
>JAZQSP010000174.1:0-1001 GCA_045630205.1 Faecalimonas sp.
AAGAGCGATAGATAAGGTCGGTATCAATAGTAATAGATAGACCGTAATATATATCGTTTTTTGCGGTGTCATACACATCGTTTTTAATCATTCTTGCGCAAATATATGCGATGATTTTCATATCTCCAAATGTGCATAAAACGCTGAAAGAACGGAATTTACCGCACTTTCAGCGTCTAAAATTGAAAACAAAATCACAACAAACATATACCATCTGCAAATGCATATTATAATGCACATATCATATATAAAAACACCATATTTGTATTTGATGATAGTATATTTGTATTCACTTGTATTTCATTGTCGAAAAAAAAGTTGATTTTTTTAGAAAATTTTTCATTTGGGCTCAATTTTTCTCTACTTAAGTGAGATTCTATTGGCTGATTCGCGTTTTTTCTCGTTCACCAGTTCTGCGTAAATTTGGGTTGTTGAGACGTTGCGATGAGTCAGCATTTTGCTCACTGTATAGATGTCTGTTCCGGCTGCTATCTGAAGCGTCGCAAAGGTATGTCTAAAGCAATGAAATGTTACGTGCTTTTCTATCCCGGCTTCAGCCAACCAATGCTTGAGTGGATAGTTGATCATACTCCTTGTTAGCCCCTTGAATACTTTGCCTTTTCCTTCTTCACCACAAAGCTCATAAGCTTCGTAACTGATAGGCAGTGTCGCTTCAGTCTTGGTCTTCTGAGTGCGTATTCGGATGCAATAGCCTCTATCGGGTGCTAACCCAAAGTCAGACCACTGAAGATTGAGAATATCACTGATGCGTAGTCCCGTAAGGCACGAGAAGAGAGATGCAGCCTTTAATACTGGTATCTTACAAGGTGTTGCAGCAAGTCGCTTTACCTCATCAAGGGTAAGATATTCCCTTTTGGTGTCTTGGCAATCAATCTTCTCAAGGTAATCATTCAGATTCTCTTTGAACATCTTCTCTATGTATGCTATTTTCAGCAAGCCTCGGAATGTAGAATAGTAGGCAGACGCAGAATTCTGAGATA
>JAZQSP010000175.1:0-1113 GCA_045630205.1 Faecalimonas sp.
TATGTATTCAATGCTGATGCGATTGCAACATTTGCACGTTCTATGTTTCGGGCTGACAAAAATACATTTTTATTAGCTTCTGGCAAAACAACCAAAACTTTCTTGTCAGCAATTTTAAGATTATTAACCATAGTTACGAAATCTTTAGTTTTTGGAGCTTCAAAAGTGAAATCTTCAACAACCAAGATTGCGTTTTCCTGTGCTTTATAAGACAAAGCAGAGCGACGAGCCAAAGCCTTAACCTTTTTGTTCAACTTGAACCAATAGTCACGTGGCTTAGGACCGAACACACGCGCACCACCTACCAATACTGGAGAGTTGATATCACCACGGCGTGCACCACCACCACCTTTTTGACGACCCAATTTACGAGTAGAACCACTGATTTCGCTTCTTTCCTTTGACTTGTGAGTACCTTGACGTTGGTTAGCCATGAACTGCTTTACGTCCAAGTAGATAGCATGGTCATTCGGTTCAATTCCGAAGATAGATTCGTTCAAAGAAACCTTTCTTCCGGTGTCTTCACCCTTAATATTTAATACGCTAACTTCCATTATTTTTCAATTATTACGATTGAACCTTTGCAACCCGGTACTGAGCCCTTAATCAAAAGAAGATTGTGTTCCGGAATTACCTTTAATACTTTCAAGTTGTGAGTAGTAACGCGATCGCCACCCATTTGGCCACCCATACGCATACCCTTGAATACTTTTGCAGGGTAAGAACAAGCACCAATAGAACCCGGCTTACGAGCGCGGTTGTGCTGACCGTGAGTAGTTTGACCTACACCACCAAAACCATGTCTCTTTACTACACCTTGGAAACCCTTACCCTTAGAAGTACCAACAACGTCAACATATTCTACATCGTTGAACAATTCTACAGTGATAGTGTCACCTAAATTCAATTCTGTTTCAAAATTCTTGAACTCGGCCAAGTGGCGCTTTGGAGTTACACCAGCTTTCTTAAAGTGTCCCATCAAAGGCTTTGTAGTATGCTTTTCTTTCTTGTCCTGGAAACCTACCTGAACAGCAGCATAACCATCCTTTTCTACACTCTTAATTTGAGTAACTACACAAGGACCAGCTTCGATAACAGTGCATGGAACATTCT
>JAZQSP010000176.1:0-2413 GCA_045630205.1 Faecalimonas sp.
TTAAGGTCGTTGGTAATAACCTAAGTGAATTTTATCCCCCCCCCTGTTGTGTTTAAATAAAATAGTTAGAAAATGAATGCTAAGAAATTTAAGGTTGGTTACACTACTGGAGTGTACGATATGTTTCATATCGGTCATCTAAATATTTTGCGCAGAGCCAAAGAGTTGTGTGAGACTTTAATTGTAGGTGTAACTACAGATGATTTATGTTATAAACGTAAGCAGAAGTATCCAATTATTAATCAAGAAGACCGCAAGACAATAGTTGAAGCTATACGATATGTGGACAAGGTTGTGTTTCAAACAGATATGGAAAAGGTGCGTCCAGTTCAAGAACTTGGCGCGGACGTTGTATTTGTTGGCTCGGATTGGAAAGGAACAGATGCTTGGAATAAATATGAAAAAGATTTTGCAGAGGTCGGTTGTGCTGTGGTTTATTTAGAACATACGGATGGAATTTCTTCTAGTATATTAAGAACAAAGATATCTCAATAATGTGATGGATACTACTATTAAATTAATTAATGGCGTTGAATTGCCTCTAATAGGTCTAGGTACATACCCTATGAGAGGAGAAGTTCTTGAGAACGTTGTGAAAATCTGTAATGAGTCAGGGTATCATTTATATGATTCAGCGTGGTATTATAAAAACGAGCAGACATTAGGTAAATCATTTGCGTCATTACAGATTCCAAGAGAAGATCTGTTTATACAGTCAAAGCTTAAAGCTGAGCAGTATTTAGGAAGGACAAGATATTTGCACCTAGATAGGAAAACCGTTGCAAGATGCTATAAGGATACACTAAAAAGATATGGTACCTCAAATCCGCAACTAAGCTCTTCAGCGTCCTTCTTGCGTCTAAACGTCCTCTCATCACTGAATTAGCAGATAAATTGAGGCTGAAATACCCACTTCTGCCCACAATATCCCCTTGCCCCACTATGCGACTTGAGGCAATACGCAGTATCATACCCATAAGTTGTAGGCGTTATCCAAAATCAGTCTGAAAAATATCTGCGTAAGCATTATTACAGGTATAGATATTCAGCACATACCGCCTTGATGTTCTGATCCACTTGGCTGGTACAGAGACAAACCTGAAGACAAACGCTTTTATGCGACTTGTTGCATTGAGTCCGAACCTCTTTACGTCAAGTCTGTGGATAATGGCCTTGTAGAAATTACGGATAAGTGCCGTAAGAAGAAGGAACACAGTGTTCTCTGCCATGAAGGATTTGGGCAATCTGTCCCACCCGAAACCATTGTTCATATCATCGAAGATACGTTCCTTTCCTCCACGAAGGTTATAGAACTCGACAATTTCTCTTGTGGAAGATTCATAGTCGTTAGTCAGGATACAACGGTATGTGTATTCTCCTTCCCAAAGATCCAGCACACCGTCCATCCGTTTCTGTCTTTGAATCACAAGTCGGTATGCTTTACCCTTCCACTTCTCAACAAGAATAGAGTTCAATTCGAACTCAATGCCATTGATTTCCTCAGTCTTCCAGCCTCTAAGAGCAAAGATGTCATTGTAGAGCGAACTGCAGCGGTTTGCGCGGATATAGAAGGATTTGCTGTGTTTCTCTATTTCCTCCACGATTTCCTCGGAACATGATCCACAATCAGCTCTGAAACGATTGATTGTAAGTCCGTTCTGCTCAAATCTCTCAAAGAATCTCTTCAGCGTGTCCTTCTGATGAAAACGAACGTTGGTGTTACCATCGCTATTCTCAATGCCAACAATCAAGTCGTCAATAACCGCCACGCCAGGGCGATAACCAAGGAACTTCTTGTATGTAGGCTTTGCATCATACTTCTCAGTCTCTATGAACTGATGGTCGAAATCAACATCATACATCTCGCCCTCTTTCAGTTGGCCGGATGCAAACATACAATTGAGCAGTAAGGTATTGAGTGTGTCAGCCGTGTTGAAATCGTAGTTCTTACCCGTATCTGATGTGTATGAGATGTTTCCTTGCGTCAGTTCCTTTATCGCTCTGAGGATAGTATCAGAACTACAAGTACGAAGTGTCGGATGGAGCGAGAGATGGTTCATCAAATGAGTAGTGACATCCTCAATGCATGAGCCACCACAGAAGTAGATACTCATGAGGGAACGGACGATTTCACTGTACTGATAACCGAACGAGCTACACCTTAGACCGAGTGTCGAGTCGATTACAGATGACAATGTGGAGTCAAATTGCTCCATGATTGAAAATATTCCTCCAAAAGGAGTGAGCTTCTCGGATTTTATTTGTATTTTTGCCATGCCTGATGAGGTTTTGTTTGATTATTTTTTTGCAACACTAAGTTAAGTGAATCCTCTGACATGGCAAAATCCTGAGCAACTTTTTGTTGCTCAGGTACTTAAAAAAAATATTTTATAATAGTGTTGCGGAATTAAGG
>JAZQSP010000177.1:0-1145 GCA_045630205.1 Faecalimonas sp.
GTGATACTGAACTGATTATGCTCAAAAAGAAGCTCGGGGTGAAGGTCGCAAGAATCACTGGTCGCTGGTAAACAAAGATTTTACAAAACTTCTCTTGACAGAAACGAAAACTATTTCTATATTATAACCATAAACAAGAAATCACTATAACAGGAGAATTAACTATGAAAAAGACCAGTATCACTAAAACCCAATTCCACAAAACTCTCAAAAATCGCGGTGCTTCCAAAGAAGAAATTAAGCAAATGGATGACCTGGTAAACGATATTGCTAATATGCTCGGAAACTACAAAATCGCAGATCGTTTTAAACTCTAATGTAAACAGGAGATAACACAATGAAAATCAATATGGCTAAACTGCGTGCTGTGAGTGATACAAAACTCATTCAACTCAACAACGAAGCAGCTAAACTGCTCAAACAGAATGTATGGCCTGTGGGCAAAATCACTAAATCACTCGCCCAACAAATGTATAAAGCAACCTCTAAACTGCTTGCTGAATACGATAAGAATGTAAAGAAAAGATGTGATGAACTTCACAAAGAATTTGAATCCAAAAATTTACATTCAAATCTCTTGACAAAACAGAATAAAAAGGCTATTATTGGTATATCAAATAAAACAACTAACAACTCCAAAGGAGATAAAACTATGGCAAAGAATACCAACACTCTCACCACTGAACTTAACAACACTATGCTCACTTCCAATGTGGCTCAACTCACCGACGCTGTGAACAAGATTTTGGAACGTCTTGATGCTCTTGAAGCCAAGAATGTTGCCCCGAAGCATGAATTTAAGAAACTGCGTGAAACTGCCGAAGAAACCAAGAAAGAAACCAAGAAGGTCGCAAAGAAGGTTTCCAAGAAGGCTAACAAGGAACAGAAGGCGGAAATCGTGAAGCTCCAAAAGAAGGCCCAAGAAGGCAAGAAGTCTCTCACAAAGAAGCAGCTCGCACAGTACACTCGTATGTGGCATGCCAAGTGGCAGGAAATCAATAAGAAGATTGACATTAACGATAAAGCAGCTCGCTCTCTCGCATTTGCTAAGGGCCGTATCGCTTGCTTGAAGAAGGCTCGTACATACTAAGGGACAAAGTCCCGCAGTGGATTACTAATTTTAACAAACTAACAGGAGAAAACTA
>JAZQSP010000178.1:0-4116 GCA_045630205.1 Faecalimonas sp.
CCTTTTAACTCACCCCTAATGCCGCCGTAGGCGGTGAGCGTTAGCGAACTCCCTTTTCCGTTCCCCGTACTTACTAAGGTTATTCTAAGAATGCATTAAAGGACTGTGAGTAATGTGAGCGTAGCGAACGTTACGAGCAGGGCTTTAATGCCGCTGTGAGCGTAGCGAGCAGCAATACACTGTAAGTGCAGAGAGTGATAGAAGTGCAGTGTGCTACACTCTCTAATAGGACCTCTTGCCCCCTATTGAAAATACCTCTTGCCCCCTATCGGAAATACCTCTTGCCCCCTATTCAAAAAACCTATGGGGTAAAGTTTTTTTCTTTGAAATATCTTTTTACCGTATCCTCCGAGACACCTATCAGTTTATGGTTTTTGATATACCAGTACTTCGTTCTATTCGGATTCTCACCAATGAAGCGTTCAATCTTGTATCTGTTGTATCTCCTCTCACCTTCCTTTGACAGTCTTCCTATTTCCTCTTTCGTTCTTCCTTCCGTATCTACCTTTACCTTCCCTTTGTCTCTCATAGGTTCAATGTCTATCTCTTCGATAGGTATTTCCCAAGCACGGTCGGTCGCTTTCCTTACCTTATCCTCCCAGTCAATGTTATCGTCAAAGTCGGCTATATAGTCGATACAGGTGCAGTAATATTCAAGCAGGTACCAGTAGAGTTCCGCCTTCGTTGAGGCGTAACCACAGACTCTTTCAAAGAGTCCTTGTTTGAGCAGTAGAGCTTCAAGTCTTTCTTTGGTTATTACGCTGCATATCCCCTTGCACCACTCGTTTTTCAACCAGTCGCCCTTGTTTATGGATATTCCGTCCTCATAGGCGTATCTGCTGTGGGTGTGGTGGTGTGGGTCTATCTTTATCCCTTTCGTTTTAAGGTAGAGATACCTGTTGTTAAGCGTTTCCTTGTGTTTCATATAAAAACAAACCACCGTGGGGGAGGTACCAGCTCACACCCACAGTGGTCGTATGTCTATATTGTATAAGCCGTCTGGTACCCGACTCATTATATTTATGTCAAAAGAAAATCATTTCTCTTTAAAAATATAACAAATATGGGCAGGATTTTATGTTAAAAATTCTTAATCCACAAGTTCTTCAAATACAGCAAGTTCGTCTTCCATAGTGACGGGTTTGTCTTCCTCAAACACCAACAGACTCTTGCTCGCTTCACCGAGTACAGCCGTTTCATTCACTTTATGTATGTAGGCGCTCAAACCATTGACGCTACGGCCCAGCATACTTGCAATGACATTCAGAGGTGTTCTGCTCCCGACCAACAGGGAAGCGAAAGAGTGACGGCACTGGTAGTAAGTCAGTCCCTTATCAACCAGTTTCAGGTAACGATTCACATAGGTCTTGTAATCGCCTTTTCCGACCCAAGGGGAGGTTCTCAAAAACGAGAGCAGTTCCTTTGACAGGTCGGTAACAGGAACCGTTATATGTGCCGTCTCACGGGTCTTTTTACGGTCTATGTTGAATGTATAGTAGAACGAATCCTCTATTAACACTTCCTCAATTTCACCCCATTTCACCCTCATTAAATCCACGAGAGCAAGCCCGTTGAATACAAAGCCTGCCAACCATATACCTAGAACTTCCTTGATTCTTGTGTCTTCTGTGGTCTTCCATATATTTATGAACTGTTTTATTTCGGAGACACTACGGGAACGGGGTTTCTCCCTGTCACGGAATCCGTCAAGTTTGAATTTCCAACGCTCCATAGGGTTTTCTTTGATATAACCTTTCTCTTTGGCGTAACCCAACAGGGACTTGAGGTCTTTGAGGTAGAAAGCCATTGTGCTCGGCGAAACCCTTATCGTTCGGGCGAAACCCTGAATCATTGGCAGTGTCAGATTCTCCAACTTATAATCCTCCCCGAAGTAACCCTGTAACACGTGGTGTGTTGTCATATAACCGTCGGAGGTTCGTGGTTCAAGTCTCTTTATATGGCACATTTCGGAGATTATCTTAATTGGCGTCATTTTTGTCGTTGATTCCAGAACGTCCTTCGGTGTGAAACCGTAACCCTCTTCAAGAAGGTCGTCAATCCTGTACTCCAACTCCCTCATTCGTTTTGTGATTACCTTGTTTGACTTGAACGCCCCTTTCTTGAAATCACTCTCCGTCAAATACACACCGGTCGCCTCCTTCGCTCTCTTGAACTTCCAAGTCACGAGGATATAGAGCGGAAACAACCCGTCTTTTCTCTTTTTGCTTTTCTCTATTATACACCTTACAGTCGGTCTTTCACTTTTCATATTTTTGTATTTTTGACGCTGCAAATATACAAAAATTTCCAACTCTCACCCTATGTTTCACCCAGTGTTCATAACTTTTTATCATATAGAGCGATACTCATTCCCTTCGGGGGAGAATTACTTAATGTTAAGTAGTTGAGGTTCAAATGGTTATAAATAAATAACTTTCACCCTATAATTTCACCCTGTTTTTTTAAAGTTGTTATATTTAGGAATATAAACATTCTGAATATGAAAACATTTAGACCAACAGTGAAAATTTACGGCGACAGAACAAAGACAAGAAAAAGCGACGGACGTTTCCCCCTGTTCATAATAGTGAATTGGAAACAAACGAGAGCGAAGGAATCAACCGGAATCTATGTGAATGAAGAAGAGTTCTCCTCATTTAAAATCACCGACGAAATGAAGAAAAGAATTGGGGAAATCCGTGACAGTTCGGAAAGACTGCTTGAAAAGAGTGAGAAAATTCTGAAAAGAAAAGGAATAAGATACAGATTCACGGCGAGGGATATTTTGGAGTATAAACCCAAACCTGTTGAAGAGGTTGAAGAGGAAAGCGAGGGTTACAAAGTATATATCCACATACTCCCGAACAATTCAATCTACATAGGCCAGACGAAAGGAAAACTTGAAGACAGGTGGTGCAACGGAGAGGGTTACAAGGAAAACAAACTATTCTACCTGAACATTAAGAAATACGGCTGGGAAAATATCAAACACCTGCTATATAAAGAAAACCTTACCGAAACGGAAGCGGACATAATTGAAAAAGACCTGATTCGTTTCTATTCAAACAACGAGATTGCAACCGGAAGACTTGTCTTGAACCTGACACACAACAATAAAAAGAAACCGCCTATGAGAGCGGTTTAGAACAAACCGGAATATTTGACCGTTGCCGGTGTTTTTTTATTTCCGGCAGAAATAAACATAAAGAGTGTGATTTCGCTCTCTTGGTGGCTTTCTTAACACACTCTTGACCCCTCATTACGGTTTTTTACTGTCTTACTTATAAAAAATATGCTCTCCGTTCGGCCCTCTTCAGGATTTGTTATTTTTATATAAAAAGGAATTATGAAAATGAAATGGTCTTTTGAAACAGTGAAGGAAATCGTCGAGGAAAACGGAATAGTGAAACTCGCCGAACTCGCCAAAATAAACCCAAGCGCCTACGGCTATGTTGTAAGGAACGATTTGGCCGAGAAACTGAATCTCAAAAAGAGAAGGAACTTGGAGAGGACGAAGAATCACGTCCGTTATGATTACGAAACGGACATTACGAGAGTGTGGGTATATTTAGCCAAATGGGCGGTCGAAGAGGGGACGACCATTAGGAAACAGGCCTATGAAATGGGGTACTACAAGCAGTACAACGAATGGGTGAGGAAAAACGGTTCGCCTGTTCCTTCCGATTTTCTTTCGGAGGAAGACATAAATACAGGAAAAAGAATGGAAAATGAGACAGAAGAATAATCCGTTCAGAGTGCCTATAAACAAGTCAGGGCTCACAAACGAAGAGGTTCATAGATTCATAGGGGACTTCACCGACAGGTATTCGGTGAGGTTGAGTTCGGGGGAGGATTTGAGGTTCGTGTTTGATTATGAACTTGAAGCGTACAGTGAAGGTGTGAAGGTGTTTATGCTTGACCGTGAATACGAGAACAACGCCTCGCTTTCAATTATTGTAAGGGAGAGGAAGGAGGACAGGATAATAGTTCAATATGAGGAGGAACTGTATGAGGTGTTTGACTTCTTCATAGAGGAGGGTGTTGAGACCCTCATACTGTCGGATATAGTCTGGCGTGCTGATACAATGAAAACAAACGAATGAACGATATTCAGAA
>JAZQSP010000179.1:0-7585 GCA_045630205.1 Faecalimonas sp.
CTCAAAAATTTCAATTAGTACAGTTAGCTGTACTAAAAGCGCAGAGTTGTTCCATATAATTATTGGTACAGCTACATGATCGTAGGAGGTGGAGATATGCAGTTGAACGAAGCAGTGAGCAAACGATTACTTGAGCTGCTGAAGGAACGGGAAATGACCCCGTACCAATTATTTATGAAGAGCGGATTGCCTAAATCATCTATCAGTAATATTATCAACTGTGCATATCCTTCCGTGAAACTACGAGTAATCCACGAAGTTTGTCAAGGATTAGGAATCTCAATTACAGAGTTCTTTCAATCTCCGCTTTTCCAGGAAGAGAATCTTGAACCTTAATGCGTCCCAAGTTGGGACGCATTTATTCGTTGTAGTAGTTTGGTGTACCTACGGTCATGAAACCAGAAGAATCTGTAATGACCACATTGTTGCGGCCACTGGCGCAATGGATGATCCACAAGCGTCCTTCAGAATCCCTTTTTCCAACAATTCCAATGTGACTATCATCCGGATAAAAGACCAAATCACCGGGTTTGGCATCTCCCCAGGAAGTTTGCGAACAGTTCCGGTGCTGTGAAACAACACCTCCACCCTGCCCAATTACATAACTGCCTCCGGAAACATTATAAAAGACCCAATCCACAAACCCGGAACAATCCAAACCAAAAGGACGATATGTACCTGTAGTTGGACTTCCGGCAGCAGAGACTTTTGTAAGTTGGCCCCAGCGAGAGTCCCAGCCCAAGACAAGACTTTTACCACCCCAAAAGTAGTTGACTTTTCCTACAAGGGAAAGAGCCTGCTGGACCACCGCCCGACGCTCCGGTGACAGATCCGCAGGTAATGATTCTAATAATTCTAGCGCTGCTGCATCGTCAATCGTTACACTACTTATGAGCTGAGCCAAATTTACAGCAGGAGAAAGCAGCGTATCTAAAGCCTCGTTTTGGAAATCGGTAAAACCATATACAGTGCGCATTTCATCAGCAGTTTTCTTTATGATGGATATTGTAAGGTGTGTTTCCGTGCTACTGTCATCAATTTCATCATTAGGATCACTATCCGGAATTGTAACGGTTTCTATAGAACTGGTGATATAACACATTTGCCAAAACACATCTTTCAATCGTGATACGCGATCCGGGGTTAAGGATGCTACATCAACACCGCCCTCAGCTCCGGCAGTGTGGCTTGCAAAAACAGCAACAACTTCAATCCAACTGGGGGGCGATCCCGTTACTTCCACAGAGGTGAAGTCCCCGGCTTGTAAGGAGTTTAAGCGACGGTTCAGTTCCATGTTAATCTGTGCAACAGCGGAGCTTAGAGGAACTGCATTGGGTGCTGGTTCATTTGAAAACAGTATCCCCAACGGGGAAGCCATAATAATACCAATCAGAATGATTGCCAATAGGATCACAACAATACTGATGATTCCAAATGTGCTACCAATATATCTAACCACGGATTTCACCGTGCGGACAATCGCTTTCCCTGCTTTTTGACTCCACTCCACACTCTTCTTTGCGGCTTGCTTGGAGCTTTCTGTAGCCTTTTTTTGTGCTTCGCGCTTAACCATATTCCGGCCGTATTCCATAGCTCGCTTGGAAGCGTTAGTTTGCGTTGTGGTAGATACATTATTGTACTCTTTAGTTTTTATAGATGTAGATTCTTTCGTTTGCGGAGTTTTAGGATCTGATGGTTTCCGCCGTTTTACTTCATCCTTTTTAGAATGATTTACTTTAGTGTTCTGCTTTTCTTTTTCTTGTAAAGCATCGCGTAGTTCATCTTCTAGTTGCTGCTGCGCTTGTTTTCGTTGGAGATCCGAAATTGTATCGGAAATATCATCTGCAAGTTTAGAGGCATCCAATGCTGCCTTTATGGCTAATTCCTCAGTTACACCTACTGCATATTCATTGGATGCTTCTTCTTTTTGCTGGTGCTCATGTACTTTATCTTGAATCGCACCTTCTAACTTAGGTGCGATAATATTTTTAGCTTTAGAATGTTGCTTGCGCATTGTTCGGTTGGTTAGCAGGACAGAATCCGGTTTTTGCATATCTGACAATGACGAGACCTCCTAATAAAAATAATGTGTCCCAAGTTGGGACACATTTCTGTTATGTTTGGGTAATGGAAAAAATTGTATCTTGACACCACCATTGTTCGAATTTATAATAGAACAAAAGTTCTAATATAATCAAACAGAGGTGAACAGATATGGAAGATCGAATATATTTCTGCATCGACCAGCGATCATTTTTTGCTACAGTAGAATGTGTTGCCCGGAATCTGGACCCGATGAAGACCAATTTGGTTGTGGCAGACCCAGAACGATCTGTCAACACAATTTGCTTGGCTATTACCCCAGCAATGAAAGCATTGGGTATCAAGAACCGCTGCCGGATCAAGGACATTCCCCCTAATGTGGATTATATTACTGCGACACCTCGCATGCAGCTCTATATTGACTGTGCTGCAGAGATATATAGTGTATTTCTTCGCTATGTGGGACCGGAGCATATTCATGTTTATTCCATTGATGAAGCGTTTCTGGATATGACTCCATACCTGAAAATGTATGGCCTGCCACCCCGGGAACTGGCGAAGAAGATTATGGATGAAGTAACGGAAATCGTTGGTTCTTTATCTACCTGCGGTATCGGAACTAATCTATATTTGTGTAAGATCGCGTTGGATATGTTGGCAAAGCATTCACCGGATGGCATTGCCTACCTGGATGAAGCTACTTATTGCAAGATATTGTGGAATCATAGGCCCATAACGGACTTTTGGCGGATCTCGGACGGCACAGCAGCAAAGCTTTGGAACAGAGGCATCACAACGATGGGAGGAATTGCTGCTTATCCGGAAGAAACCATATATGGAATCTTGGGCGTTGATGCAGAACTTCTGATTGATCATGCCTGGGGCAGGGAATCCACCACGATGAAGGATATTAAAGAGTACAAATCTAAAAGTAAAAGCCTTTCCAGTGGGCAGGTTCTGTTTCGTGACTATGAACCCAAGGAAGGACTTGTGATTGTCAAGGAAATGATGGATCAGCTATGTCTGGACATGGTTGCAAAGCAATTAGTGACGAATTCTATTACACTCTGTATTGGTTACTCTCATGCTTATGGCATGATGGGCGCAAAGGGAACTGCGCAAATTGCCGTGGAAACCAACGGGGATCTGATGATCGTCCCTGCTGTTGTAGCGCTATATGAACGGATCGTGGATCCTGGGTGTAAGATTCGTCGCATCAGTCTTACATGTAACAATGTAAGGGAGCAGCCGAGCGAACTGCAACTCAATATGTTTGAGGACCCGGATAAACAGGTCAAGAATTATAATCTTCAGACGACTGTGCTGGACTTAAAAGCCAGATACGGGAAGAACATTATCCTAAAGGGTTTCAATTATGATAAGGCAGCTACCGGGCGTGAAAGAAATATGTATATAGGTGGTCATAAAAGCGGGAGGACAAGCTAATGGCAAAAGCTAAACCAAAAGTTCCCATGTCTGCTGCTATGCGGGCCAAGCAGTTCATGCCCTTTAAGGCATTGGCTGGCCTGGATGAAGCTCTTGCAGAACGGGAAAAGATTATTGTCCCTAAGAAGGAGTTATCAGAAGAAATGGTAGAAGAACTAAACCAAAAACTCTACAATTTGGAGAAAGGCCAAATTGTAACCATCGTGTACTACGGAATATATGAGCAAGATTACAAACAGCTAACAGGACAGATTGAGAAAATTGATACCTATTGGAAATCCGTTCAACTCGGAAATATACAGATTCATTTCTCAGAAATCTCGGATATTCTAACATTGTAAGAAGCTGCGCCCTTACCGGACGCAGTTTTCTTATACTCGCAGGAAAGGCGATGTTTGTTATCTATGAGTTGTGAAGAAGGCGGTTATGTTTCCCAGCACTTCCATACTTTCGGGAAGCTCAGGCTTAAACACAGGAAAGGCGTGGGTTAAAGTAGCCGATCTACCATAGTCTTTAAGATAGCAAGGAGAACCCTTTCTTTTAATTGCAGCAGCTAAACTATATGTATAATTACGCAGATTGTCATGCTTACTGGTTATCAGCAAAGCAGGAGGAAGATAATTGATTACCTCGTTGTGCTCTGGGTTCAGATAAGGATAAAAGGGATGCTGCTTATAGTCTTCACCATAGAATGCTGTTGGAAGTAAGAGTCCAATACTATCTTTGCGGATGGTGTAGAACATACCACTGATAAGTCCCAGTGCGCGGATTTCCAAATATGAGGGTTGTACACCTGCGGCTTTGGCCAGTTTAGGATTTCGCTGAATAGCTGCAGCATACATAGCAAGCATAGCACCTGCGCTGTCCCCCACTAAATAGCACTGGCCTTTAACGGCATCCAGCATGGGGAGCATATTGTGGATATAATTCATTGCAGCAAAGATGTCCTCTAGCTGCTGAAACACAGTTGCTTCCGGACACAACCGGTACTCTACAGAAAAGACCAAAAAACCCATCTTGCATAGATTCTGGCAGAAATAACGATTGAATTCCTTGTTTCCCATGATAAGTCCACCACCGTGGATATTCACAATGACAGGTGTGGGTATCAATGCGTCCTTGGGGCAGTACAAATCCATCCGATGGGCAGGATCATCGTCATTACAGTATCGCATATTGTGAAATACACAGGAACCCTCCCAAGCACTTTCAGGAACAGTCATACCGGAGGCAATTACATCGAAGTCTTTTCTTTGCTTAGCTATGATTGATTTCAGAATTTGGTTCATTATTTATCCTTTCACAAATTACTAAGTATCTTTGCTTGCCACCGCTGGCATAAGGGTGGCAAGTGAGTAAGGTTATCAGTTCTTTCCCCGGTTGGATCAGAACTTTCTCAACCTCGTAGGGTTGGATGATTTTGGTGTCTGCGACAGCATAGGTCATACTGCCCCATAGGTTGGTGAGGATCACTTCATCGCCAATTTCAAGGTCAGTGATATAGCGGAAGTAGGATGCACCGTACCATCCCCGATGGCCTGCAATGACGCAGTTGGTGTTATTACCCCCAATGGGGATGCTGGTTTGGCTAAGAAGTGCTGCACCGTCTGCCAAATGATCATAGGTTGCACCCAGATACAATGGCAGCTCCAAATCCAGTTTTGGTATTGAGATAGCGCCAAACACTTCGCTTTCCAATCCATAGTCACCAAGGGTAAAGGATGGCTGCTGATAAGACCAGGGATCGCAAAGACCTGCCTGCTTTGTGTTCCAAATCTCTTGGTTATAGGCCTGCATTGCTTCCAACAGTTCTTTATGGATAGGTTCCGTTGGTGTGGCAATCTCTTCTTCGGGAAGTTCTTCTTCCTCCCACAGTTCTATCGTTACCCGGTCAATGAACGCCTGCGCATCATTTCGCAAGGTGGTATCCACAACCGCTTTACGAATGTGGGGATACAGAAAGGTTGCCAATCCAAGCAGGAATACAATCACCATTAGTACAACGGCGAATATCTTACCGCTTTTCATAACAGTGCCTCCTTATAAGCCACACCAGGAAGCCAGCAATACCAAGAACAGCAACTGCTCCAAAGCCAATGAAGATACCTTTCAGATAGTTCTGTTCCCATGTGGATTCTGTGATTACCTCTTGGGTGGTCTCCACGATCACCTCTGCTTCTTCGTAGGGAATCCGTTCACCCCTTACAAGGAGCCGGTGAGTATTCACACCAAAGGGTGTACATGTAACTAAGGTACAGAGATCTTCGCCATGTTCAATGCCCAGGTAGGTCGTATCATGTGGCAGTACTGTATGGATCTGATCTACCTGATAGGCAAGTGTTTCACCCAGCACCTTCAGATAAAAAACATCTCCGACTTTCAACTGAGGAAGGTCGGAGAACATCTTTTGGCTTGCCATGCCGGAGTGTGCAGTAAGAATGCTGTGGGTATCCGCTCCGCCGATTGGCAGAGAACTGCCCAGCAAGTGCCCGATACCACGATCCAGAGAATCGTTGTTGGTGCCATGATAGATGGGCAGTTTTACATCTATCTTGGGAATCTCCACATAACCCATGATGCCGTCACCGGCTACATTGAGAAGTGTTTCATAGTCCTGGGAAGCAGCTCTCAGTGCTTCCTGGCTGTATGCGTCCACTTCTGCAGCACCGGGAGTAATGGAATCGTTATAGCGGACAGCGGCTTTCTTCGCTTCCAGTAATGCGCTGTTGTCTGTATCTTCAATCACCGCCTCATAGGAGGTTTGGATCTCGGATGCGTATTTGGCGTTAATGCAGTTACTGATAACTGGGTATAGCATCAGCCCCAACGCCAGTAGGAGCACAAGCACCAAACCGATAATACTCAAAATTTGTCTTCGTTTCATAATTACCTCCTAGGTAAGAAGAATCGATTTACAATTACAAATCGTCTATATAAAAAGCACCGGGATGATTCCCGGCGCTTAAATAGATTTCTATGATAAATAACTAGTGATGGGGATGGTAAAATGAACTTCCAAAGTTGGTAACCGTTATCGTTTGAAACCGTAGGGAATCAGCGTAAGGATTTTTCATATTCCTTGGGTGTCTTTCTCATGTAGCTCTTAAAGGCAGACAAGAATCCGTTATAGGAAGTGTATCCGCAACGGCAAGCGATTTCTGTTAGCGGCAAATCCCGCTTCTTTATCAGCATACAGGCATGCTCGATACGCTGTTTGATAAGGGTCTTTTTGAAACCTTCATCGAAGACTTTTTTCACGATCCTGTGGGTTTGGGGAACGGACAGACACAGTTCGTTTGCAAGATCTTCAATGCTGATTTCTTCATAATATCTTATTTGGAAAAATTCTTCTACAATTTTGCGCTGTCTAAAGCTATGCTCACTCTCTGATGAAACGAGGATCGCCTTGCCCTGGAATGGAAGGTGAAGCTCTTCAATCCGTTTTGCTAATGTCATAAAAAAGGCAGCCAATAATGTCTGATAAACATGCTCACTTTCTTCGGTGAATGGCTCTGCAATCAGTTTCTGTACGATGGATAAAAGGCCTGCATCCTTTATGATAAAATACTCACTGACGGATTTGAAAATGTTGCTGTAATATACATACTCTGAAAATTTTTTCTTGAGTCGGCTGTCATTGTTATTTTGTGTCAGACTAAACCCAAAGTTTGCCTTATCCAGTGTGTCGCTGGAAAGCTTTGGATAGTGGCTTGCTCTAGGAGCCAACATACAAATATCCCCAGTGTCGATACTTATATCATTTCCGTCGATTTCCAGAACGGCATTACCGCCTAACAGAATATGGATTTCGTTGTCAACATGGAAATGCGGGGTGTCCTGCCAGTTTTTTGAAGTCCACGATTTTGCGAAATCAATCTCAACGGTAAATAGGGCATCGCCCAACGTTGTTTCCAGTTTTGCCACGGCAATCACGCTCCTTCTTGCTTGATTGTACCAAAACGCAAGAGAAAAAACAATAGAATCACAAAAATCGATCATTTATTTTATCAAAAGCGAAGAAAAAGCTCGTTGTAATCCATCGGTGCGTTCTATATAATACATTCACAAAACAAAAAACGACAAAGGAGAATATCTA
>JAZQSP010000180.1:0-33355 GCA_045630205.1 Faecalimonas sp.
AAAGGAATTGTGTAATTTCTTTGATAATGTTATATTAATTACATCGATGATAAGTAAAGCGAGGAAATTCATATGACGATTGGTATTATTGGAGCAATGGAAGAGGAAGTTGCTGTTTTAAAAGAATCTATGGATATAGAAAAGATTGTGGAGTATGCATCCATGCAATTTTATAAAGGAGTGCTCTGTGGTAAGAAGGTAGTTGTTGTGAGAAGTGGTATTGGTAAAGTAAATGCTGCTGTGTGTGCACAGATTTTGGCAGACAAATTCAATATTGACGTTCTCATCAACACGGGAATTGCAGGTTCGTTGGATGCGTCGATTGACATTGGAGACATGGTCATCTCGACTGATTTGGTGGAGCACGATATGGATGCCAGCATTTTCGGAGACCCGGTTGGACAGATTCCGAGAATGGATACATTTTCATTTCCGGCGGATGCAGAACTTGTGAAAAAGGCGGTTCAGGCAAATAGTGAAGCGAATCCGGACATCAAGACATTTACCGGAAGAATTGTCAGCGGAGATCAGTTTGTGTCTTCTTCTGAGGTGAAGGACAAGCTGGTAAGTCTGTTTGACGCGAAGTGTACCGAAATGGAGGGCGCGGCAATCGCACATGTTGCATATCTGAATAAGATTTCGTGTGTCATTATCCGAGCAATTTCGGACAAAGCCGACAACAGTGCAACGATGGATTATCCTACGTTTGAAAAGCAGGCAATCAAGCATTCTGTAAAGCTTGTCCGCAATTTGTTGTTGCTTTTGTAGGAAGGACAGCATGACAAAAACAGTCAGTGATGGCAGATGTCATGTAGAAATTTGTAATACGATTATAGGAGCCACCTATCTTTTTTTACTGTATAATTCCGGTAGAAATAAAAAGAAGGGGGCTCTTTTATTATGTTAGAGACAATTGTGAAACAAGAGATTATTTTTTATGTCATGGGTATTCTGATGGCGTTTGGCTTCGTTGCGAAGTTGGTTTCTCATTTTACGGTAAGAAGAATGGTCAAGGCGGCCGGGGAGATACATAAAAGTAACCATAGATTAATGAAGCTTGTGAAGGCAAAATTCGAGCATGCGAGTATGATTAGCGACAAGGTTCAGAACGTTGAGGCTTTTGTGGACAAGTACATATATGAGTATCGTGTGTTTGGAATGCGCCTTGAGGGTTGGCGTACATTTCCGAAAAAGGTGCTGTGGCTCATTGCCATTCTGGGAGTGTTTGCAAGTTTTGAAAGTTATCGCATGGGCGGATTCGGCGATTTGTTTATGAAATATGTACAGTGGACAGGCATATATGTGTTGTTTCTTCTGCTTCTCGGATTTGTGGCGGAGGAAAAGTCACGCCTTGGTGCTGCGAAAAATTATATGGTGGAATATCTGGAAAATGTATGTATTCACCGATATGCGAAGGCTAACCATGCCACGGTCATAGAAGAGAAGGAGGAAATGGAGGAGGAAAATACGCAGGAAGAAAGCATATTAGATGAGGGAAATGTGGAAATTACTGAAGCCGCGAAGGAAGAAGAGAAGAGAAATGAGCAGGAAATGCGAATCCGCGCCATTTTAGAAGAGTTTTTGGCTTGATAAAAGCAGGTATATTTGATAAAATGATAAGAAATATATAAGACACAAAAGAAAGAGGTAAGGATAAATTGTTAGTGAATCAAGTATTGCAGAAGATGATTACAGATATGAGTCAAATCATAAAGGAGGATTGCTCTGTGTGGAGCGTGGAAGGGAAATGCCTTGCGACGACTTCGGAAGATACGAGCAGTATAGCCCGAGACGTGTCAATCCTTTTGGGTGAAGCGGAGGAGACAAGTGTTCGTGTGAGTGATCACGGAGCTTGTTTTGTTGTTCGATTCAAAGGTGATGTTATGTATATATTTGCCATTCATAATATCATTGATAATATTGCTATTATGGGAGAATTATGTGCGAATCAGTTCGAAAACACAATGCAGTTATACGAAAAGCGAGTGGATCGCAATCGTTTCTTCCAACAGCTGATTTTGGACAATATGTTGTTGGTTGACGTACATAGCCAGGCGAAGAAAATGAATCTGGAGGTCAACGCTCCGAGAGTTGTTTTTGCGGTAGAACAAAAGAAAAAGGGTGACACTCTGCTGCTTGAAACGATGAAGGGTATTTTTGATAACGGAACGAAGGATGTGGTAACATCTGTAGATGAGTCTCACATTATTTTTATTAAGACACTGTCAAAGACAGATACCTACGAGGATGTGAATCGTATTGCAAAGATGCTTGTTGATACGTTGAGCATGGAAGCATTGGTACATGTAAGAGTGGCATACGGAACAATTATTGATGAGTTGAAGGATGTATCAAAGTGCTATAAAGAGGCGAGCATGGCTTTGGATGTGGGTAGAATTTTCTATGCGCACAAGGATGTGCTTGCGTACAATGAGCTTGGAATCGGCCGTCTGATTTATCAGTTGCCGTACTCATTATGTGAGATGTTTTTACATGAGGTATTTCGCGGGGATGCGTTAAACCAGTTTGATAAAGAAACATTGGCAACAGTGAATGCCTTTTTTGAAAACGACTTAAATATTTCCGAGACTGCACGTAAGATGTATCTGCACCGTAACACACTTGGATATCGTTTGGATAAGATACAAAAGACAACGGGGCTTGATGTGAAGAAATTTGACGATGCACTTACATTTAAGATTGCGCTTATGGTATCTGACCATATGAAGTTCATAAAATCACGGGAATAAATGATGACAGGCTGAGGAGGAACTAGAATGATAAGATTGTATGACAAGGGTGCATTTCTTATAAATGGCATTGAGCTTGTAGAGGATACGCAGGATGCAAAAGCGATTGTTACAGGGAAGACCGGTCAGGAAGTAACGAAGGAAGATGCGGCAAAACAGACAATTGCTTATAATATTTTGAAAGAACATAATACATCTTCGGATATGAATCGTCTGAAGATTAAATTTGATAAATTAACTTCCCACGATATTACTTTCGTGGGAATTATTCAGACTGCGAGAGCATCGGGACTTGAAAAATTTCCGATTCCGTATGTGCTGACAAACTGTCATAACAGTTTGTGTGCGGTTGGCGGAACTATCAACGAGGATGACCACATGTTTGGTCTGACCTGTGCCAAGAAATACGGTGGTGTGTATGTGCCACCTCATCAGGCAGTTATCCATCAGTTTGCGAGGGAAATGCTTGCGGGCGGAGGTAAGATGATTCTTGGTTCCGACAGTCATACCCGTTATGGTGCACTTGGTACTATGGCGATGGGTGAAGGAGGACCGGAGCTTGTAAAACAGTTGTTGAACAAGACATATGACATTAAGATGCCGGGCGTGGTTGCTATCTATCTTGACGGGGAGCCATCTATCGGTGTCGGTCCGCAGGACGTTGCACTTGCGATTATCGGTGCAACCTTCGGAAATGGTTATGTGAACAATAAAGTGATGGAGTTTGTTGGACCGGGTGTTGAGAAGCTCAGTGCAGATTTCCGTATCGGAATCGACGTTATGACGACGGAAACAACTTGTCTTTCTTCTATCTGGAAGACAGATGATACGATTAAAGAATTCTATGAGACACACGGAAGAAGTGAAGATTACAAGGAGCTTGCTCCGGGTGCGGTTGCATATTATGATGGCGTGGTTTATGTGGACCTTAGCAAAATCAAACCGATGATTGCGATGCCATTCCATCCGAGCAACACTTATACAATCGATGAAGTTAATGCGAACCTCAAAGACATCTTGCATGACGTTGAAAAGCGCGCACTTGTAAGTCTGGACGGTGCAGTGGATTACTCATTGCAGGATAAGATTCGCAATGGGAAACTGTATGTAGAGCAGGGAATCATTGCAGGTTGTGCGGGCGGTGGATTTGAAAATATCTGTGCAGCAGCAGAGATTATCCGTGGTAAGAATATCGGTTCGGATGCATTTACATTCAGTGTATATCCGGCAAGTACACCGGTTTACATGGAGCTTGTCAGAAATGGTGCGGTGGCTGACCTTATGGCAGCGGGTACAATTGTGAAGACCGCATTCTGTGGACCATGTTTTGGCGCGGGAGACACACCTGCAAACAATGCATTCAGCATTCGTCATTCAACCAGAAACTTCCCGAACCGCGAAGGCTCGAAGTTGCAGAGCGGACAGATTTCATCAGTTGCACTTATGGATGCACGCTCGATTGCGGCAACTGCAGCAAATAAGGGTTACCTGACATCTGCGGCAGATGTGATGGATATAGAATATAAAGCACCGAAGTATCACTTTGATGCAAGCATTTACGCAAATCGCGTATTTGACAGTAAGGCAAAAGCAGACCCGAATGTGGAGATTCAATTTGGTCCGAATATCAAGGACTGGCCGGCGATGTCAGCACTTCCGGAGAATTTAGTTCTCAAGGTAGTATCGGAGATTCATGATCCGGTTACAACAACAGATGAACTCATTCCTTCGGGCGAGACATCTTCTTATCGTTCGAATCCGCTCGGACTTGCAGAATTTGCATTGTCCCGTAAGGATCCTGCTTATGTGGGACGCGCGAAAGAAGTTCAGAAGGCACAAAAGGCAATTGAGGCAGGCACATGCCCACTTGAAGTACTTGAAGAATTAAAGCCGGTGATGGCTACGATTCGTGAGGAGTATCCGGAAGTCGGAGAGGGCAATCTCGGTGTCGGAAGCACGATATTTGCTGTGAAACCTGGTGATGGTTCTGCTCGTGAGCAGGCTGCATCTTGCCAAAAGGTACTCGGCGGATGGGCAAATATTGCAAATGAGTATGCAACAAAACGCTATCGCTCGAACCTCATTAACTGGGGTATGCTTCCATTTATTACAGAGGAAGACCATGACAAATTGAGTTTCAAGAACGGAGATTATATATTTGTTCCGGACGTGCGTAAGGCAGTGGAAGAAAAACGAGATGTCGTGAAGGCTTATGTGGTTGGAGATGGACTCAAAGAAATCGAGTTGAAGCTCGGTGACTTAACAGATAATGAGAGAGAAATTATCTTGAAAGGATGTCTCATCAATTATTATAGAGGTTAGAAGAAAAAGTACAATAAGAAAGGTAGTGCTGTGTTTGATGGCACTACCTTTCGTTATGTTCTTATACATTTCTAAAAATCTTGTGTCTGTATTTTGCTAACGATGAAAAGAGAATCATTCCGAGCACGCCGCAGGAAATCACTTCTCCAATACCAACAGTTAACATCATGAATGCAATTGGAGGATTGAATCCGTAGGCATATCTCAGTATCAGTGGTACGATTATAGTATTCGATACAATTGGCGGCAGTGGTGCAAGATACTTACTCTGTTTGCGTAACAAGTATGTGAAGCACGCACCGATTAGTGTTGCCATACTTCCAAATATAATATCCGGAAGAATACTGCCCCCGAAGATATTTCCGATGATGCAACCAATGAATAGTCCCGGAATTGCTGCCGGTGTAAATGCCGGAAGAATTGTTAGTGCTTCTGCGATACGCACTTGTATCTCACCAAAAGAGATTGCCTGGAAGACCAGAGTCAATACGACATAAATAGCAGCAATCATTGCTGCGTGCGTTAAAAAAAGTACTTTTTTGTTTTTCATATTTTGTTGTCTCCTTAGTTTTGTTTTACGTCAGGATGGTTTCGAACTGACGTAAGGGAGTATAGCATAAACAAGTTTAAAAATCAAATGCAAAATTCCTTCGATTCATAATTGCGATTATGCAAAAAATGGGTTATACTATATAGATGATGAAAATAATTCCCTATACACTATGGGGAAATGTAAGATAAAGGAGCTGAAAATTATGGATTTAATTACAATCAAAGAATTGTACAAAAACCGTGAACAGTATTTTGACCAAGAGGTTACAATTGGTGGTTGGGTAAGAAGCAACCGTGACTCGAAGACATTTGGATTTATCGTGGTGAACGATGGCTCTTACTTCGAGACATTGCAGATTGTTTACAGTGATGCAATGGACAACTTTGCAGAGATTACAAAGTTAAATGTAGGTGCAGCAGTTATCGTGACAGGAACTTTAGTTGCAACACCACAGGCAAAACAGCCATTTGAGATTCAGGCGACAGAAGTTATGGTAGAGGGTGCTTCTACTCCGGATTATCCGCTTCAAAAGAAACGTCACAGTATTGAATACTTAAGAACCATCGCACATTTACGTCCTAGAACTAATACATTCCAGGCAGTATTCCGTGTACGTTCATTGGCGGCATACGCAATTCACAAGTTCTTCCAGGACAGAGGATTTGTGTATGTTAACACACCACTGATTACAGGAAGTGACTGCGAGGGTGCAGGTGAGATGTTCCGTGTTACAACGTTAGACATGGAAAACCTTCCAAAGAATCCGGATGGAACAGTAGATTACACACAAGATTTCTTTAACAAAGAGACAAGCCTTACAGTAAGTGGTCAGCTTAATGGCGAAACTTATGCACAGGCATTTAGAAGCATTTACACATTTGGTCCTACATTCCGTGCAGAGAACTCTAACACAACACGCCATGCGGCAGAGTTCTGGATGATTGAGCCTGAGATTGCATTTGCAGACCTTGAAGACAATATGAATCTTGCAGAGTCTATGCTCAAATACATCATCAACTATGTAATGGAAAATGCACCGGAAGAGATGAATTTCTTCAACTCATTTGTAGATAAGGGATTATTAGAGCGTCTTAACAACGTTGCAAACTCTGATTTCGCACGTGTAACATATACAGATGCAATTGAAATCTTAGAGAAGAACAATGACAACTTTGACTATAAGGTTTCATGGGGCTGCGACCTTCAGACAGAGCATGAGCGCTATCTGACAGAGCAGGTATTCAAACGTCCTGTATTTGTTACAAACTATCCGAAGGATATCAAGGCGTTCTATATGAAGATGAACGATGACAATAAGACAGTTGCAGCAGTTGACTGTCTGGTACCGGGAATTGGTGAGATTATCGGTGGTAGCCAGAGAGAGGATGACTACGATAAACTTCTTGCTCGTATGAATGAGATGGGACTTAATCCGGAAGATTACGGATTCTATCTTGACCTTAGAAAATACGGTTCTACGAGACATGCAGGTTTCGGACTTGGATTTGAGCGTTGCGTAATGTATTTGACAGGAATGTCTAACATCCGTGATGTAATCCCATTCCCAAGAACAGTTAACAACTGCGAATTATAGGAGACCATGGCGTGGGGAATTCGATTTCTCACGCCTTTTTGATAACAGTGAGTATGATAACAGGAGGTAACAGATGGAGATAATCATTATTGCTTTGTTAGTGATTGCAATTGTAATAGAGATTGTAATTCTTTCTAAGGCGAATACAACAAAAGAAGATAAGAGTGAATTGATGATAAACAGTCTGAAAGATATGAAGAAGGATCAGGACACATTGAAAATCGATGTCATCAAAGAAATTTCCGAAGGACAGTTCAAGAATCAAGAAACGATTCGAAGAAGTCTGATGGAAATGCAGGAGTCCACAGAGAAAAGACTTCTTGCAAACAGCACGACAGTGAACAAGTCTATTGCGGAAGGTCTTAGCACGATTCAGGAAGCGACAGACCGCAAACTTTCAGAGATTCAGAAAAATGTGGATGCGAAGCTTGACAAGAATTTGAATGAACGCTTGGATGAGAGCTTCAAGCAGGTTGGGGAGCGTTTGGAATCGCTGTACAAGAGCCTTGGTGAATTGAAGAGTTTGGAGAGTGGAGTTGTGAATCTTAATAAAACACTTTCCAATGTAAAGGCAAGAGGTGTATATGGTGAGATGGCATTGGAAAATATTCTCGCCAACATCCTCGATAACAGTCAGTATGATACAAATGTAGCAACGAAGCCGCGAAGTACTGAGAGAGTGGAATTCGCAGTTAAGATTCCTGATAAAGATAATAAAGGATTTATCTATCTCCCAATTGACTCTAAATTTCCGGCAGATACTTATGCTAACGTGCTGGAGGCGGCGGAGAATGCAGATGCAGTTGCCCTCAAAGCCGCGATTGGTGAGTTGAAGATACGAATTAGAAAAGAAGCTATGACAATCAGAGACAAGTACATAGCACCGCCGAATACGACAGATTTTGCGATTATGTTTTTGCCGACAGAAGGACTTTATTCCGAAGTACTTCGTATTGACGGACTTGTGGAGGAGTGTCAGGAGAAATGCAAGATTGTGATTGCAGGTCCGACCACCCTCACAGCACTGCTTAACAGCCTGTCAGTTGGATTCAAGTATCTGACGGTAAACAAAAAGTCTGAAGAGATTATGAAACTTCTTGGAAACTTTAAGGCACAGTTTGAGAAATTCAATGATCTGATTACAAGAACGCAGAATAGAATCTCTGATGCACAGAAGGCAGCAGACCAATTAAGAGACAGAAGTAGTATGATACAGAAGAAACTGGATAAGGTAGAATTAGTTTCTTATGAGGAAGCGGAAGATATGATCTCCCTTCCGGAGAATGTGGAACTGTAATCTGTGCTTAGTAGAGGTATCGCATACCGAAGAGAACTGGCAGACATATACAAAAAAGAGACTTCCGATTATCATGATATTCATCATGAGTCGGAAGTCTTTATTGTTTAGATTTTTTCGCCGTTATTATATTTCTTTACGATATTTTGAATTCTTCCACTTGGATTCAGGATTTCACTGATTGAACCATCGTGATTCAAAGTATCGATAATAAGTGCGATATATTTGCTGAGATCACAGTTAATATACCAATCTCTTTCAAGGAGTTCCGGTGTCTGATAAATTAGGTTCGTTGTCAGTACACCGTGAAGAATTCCCTCTTCGTAAGCCTTGTCAAATTTATCAAGACCGTTTGTAAAGAGACCAAAGGTAGAAGCACAGAAGATACGGTTTGCTTTTCTATCCTTCAACTGTTTTGCAACATCCAGCATACTGTCTCCGGAAGAAATCATATCGTCAATAATGATTACATCTTTTCCTTCCACAGAAGAACCTAAGAATTCATGAGCAACGATTGGGTTGCGTCCGTCTACGATTCTTGAGTAATCGCGTCTCTTGTAGAACATTCCCATATCAATACCAAGTACGTTTGCCATATATACGGCACGTTCTGTTGCACCTTCATCAGGGCTAATTGCCATCAAGTGGTCGCTGTCAATCTTTAAGTCAGGATGCTTGCGAAGTAACGCCTTAATAAATTGGTATGTCGGACGAACTGTTTCAAATCCATGTAGCGGAATCGCGTTCTGTACACGAGGGTCATGTGCGTCAAAGGTTATGATATTATCCACGCCCATGCTAACCAGTTCTTGCAATGCGAGTGCACAGTCCAAGGACTCTCTGGAACTTCTTTTGTGCTGTCTGCTTTCGTACAGGAACGGCATGATGACGTTGATACGACGAGCCTTTCCTCCGATTGCAGCAATTACTCTTTTTAAGTTCTGGTAGTGGTCATCCGGGGACATACGATTCACATGTCCTGAGAGAGAGTAGGTTACGCTGTAGTTACACACATCTACCATAATGTAAATGTCTTTACCTCTTACCGATTCGTTAATAATTCCTTTTGCTTCGCCGGAACCAAAGCGTGGTACCTTAGCATTTACAATATAAGAATCCTTTACGTAGTCATCAAGGACAATTACTGCTGCATCATTTTTTGCAGCTTCTTTTCTCCATTTTACAAGATAGTCGTCCACTTTCTTTCCAAGTTCTTGGCACCCATTCACAGGAATGAATCCCAGAGGTCCTACCGGAATGTTTTCAAATGTGCGTTCTGTGCGGTGTAACATTACATTTCCTCCATATTCATTAGTTTTTTCTTGATGCGTATGTCATCGCCGGTTAATTTTAACATGGTATAATTGCTTGTGATTCGAGAGAAAATTCTCTCAGAATATATATCAACCAAAGCATCCAGCGAAAGATTTGTGGAGATGATGGTTGGTTTTCGGTTCAATAAACGTTCATTTAGGCAGAGGAATAATTGTGAAACAGTAAGAGAATTCACTAATTCTGTTCCCAAATCGTCAATAATTAACAAGTCACAATTGAAAAGATGCTTGTTAATTCTCTCTGCCATTTCGTCTTTGTCAAATCTTCCCTTTGCAAGTGTATCAAAAAGTTGATAAGAAGACAAGTAAACTACCGAATTTGATTGGTCAATTAACTCTTTTGCGATACAGTTTGAAAGAAATGTTTTACCTACACCGGGATCTCCATAGAAAAAGAGATTGCGGAATTCCTTTCCAAAAGTATCTACGAAATCTCGAGCCTCCTGATACGCATTTTGAATCGTATCCAAAGAAGAATAACCGGTTTCCGAATCAACATAATTCGGAGAGTAATATGAGAAAGAAAACGTGTGAAAGTTTTCTTTTTGTAAAACATGTTTTAAATTGGACTGTTCATAAAGCATGTCAATAATCATGCGCTGAAAACAATGACATTTCTCATTGCCGACATATCCGGTGTCCTTACAATCTGCACATTCATAGTGAGTTTCCAGATAATCGGCAGGAAAACCACCTGTTTTTAATAATGCTTTGGACTCTTCCGAAAGCTCCTGAATCCTACCTCTCAATTCCGAAAGCGCAGATTCATCACCCTCCAGCAATTTTCTTGCCTGTCCTACACTAAGAGCGGAAATTGTATCGTGAAGTTCCTTTAGCTCAGGTAACCTTCCGTATGCAGTCGCATAACGCTTTTCCAATTCTTTGCGATTATGAAGTTGTTTTTGTTCGTAAGTACGCATAATTGCATCGTACTGTGAATTGTTCAAAATCACGTGGATAACTCCTTTTATCTATTTATATTCAGAAGCTGTTGCTCCAAAGATTTCATATCATATGTACGGCCTTCAAAATTGCTGAAACGTGTTTTGGCAGGCACTTTTGCGGATGTTTTTTTACTGCTTGTCTTTTTCTGTTGAAACGAGATGTCTAACTGCGTGATATCTGTCAGTGATGTGACACCGCTTGCATTCCAGTTTTTTAAAATGGAGTCTGTGTATTTAAAATCAGGTTTATGAGTATTGGTAATCGTGCGGTTGCAGGCTTCTAGAATGATTTCCAAGGGGAAGCCATATTCCTCAAACCATTTTTTGATAAATTCCATTTCTGCAGGAGCAGGACTTCTACCTTTAATGCCAAACGCATTGAGAACAGAAAAATAGTTCTTGTTATATGCATTCACATTTGTTTTGGCATCCTCTACACTTGCAATTCCGGAATCGGACCATGACAATGCAACTGATTCTATGTAACGGAAAGTTCTGTGTCCATTTTCTACACAGTATTCAATTAAGTATTCAATCAAGTCGGTGGAGAATCCCAGCGTATCGAAGAAGTAGTTAATCTTCTTAATCTCCGAAACGGTCAGAGGCTTGCCGACATACTGTTCTGCGACAAAATATAACTGACGCAAATCTTCTTGTTCCATGGCGGTCTTTCTTGCAGCTTTAGCAGGGGCAGCTTTTGCGGTTGTTGGTTTTGAAGCAACTGCCAGCGGTGTCTCAATCGGTGCTGTCGTCTTTGCTTCCGCTTTCGGCATAGCTTTGCCAATTGCAAGTCCGCAGATGTTACCCGCATCATCATAATCAATATTCAAAAGACCCTCAGAAGACCAATGTGTAAATGCGCGCAGAATATCCTTTTCTGTACATTCTAAATAGTCTGCCAATCCGCAGATAGAAATATTTCCGCTGTTTGCATTTAAATGGCGCAGTAAGAGTAAGTATACTTTCACATACTCTCCGTTTGCCTTCGCCATATAATGATCTATAAAATCGTTTTCTACCGTTGTAGTGTTGCCTTGAAAACGGTTCTTTAACGTCAGTGTTCTTGTCATGATACTACCACCTTTTATCTAACTCAGTATTGGTAGTATAGCACTTGTAGAGACAAGCACAAAGACTTTTTTCGTGGATATCTCGACTTTTTTGTGGATAACAAAAATGTGGATAATGTGGATAACTTTTACTGAAGTAGCGAATCCCCAATGTTTACAACGTCTCCGGCCCCCATAGTTATCAACACATCACCGTGGATACATTTTTTTAGAGCAAAATTTTTTATCTTATCAAAGCCTGACAAGTAGTATGCATCGGCACCTAATCGTTTCAATTCTTCTGCTAAATCCTCTGATGATATTCCAAGTGTATCTGTCTCACGCGCCGCATAGATATCCGCAAGGATCACATGGTCGGCAAGAGAGAGTGCTTCGGCAAATTCATGGAAGAACGCTTTGGTTCTTGTGTAAGTGTGCGGTTGAAAAATGCACCACACCTCGCGGTGAGGATAATTTCTGACAGAAGTTAAGGTTGCGCGAATCTCTGTCGGATGATGCGCATAGTCATCGATAATTGTAAAGCCGTTTACTTCGCCTTTATATTGGAAACGTCGGTCTGTTCCGGTAAAGGACAGGATACCTTTTTGAATGGTTTCCAAGTCAATATTCATTTGGTCTGCAACGGCGATGGCAGAGAGTGCGTTGGAAACATTATGATTTCCGGCAACGGAAAGTTTTATACGCCCTGCCGGCTCTCCATATTTTATCAAATCAAATGAGGCATTTCCCCACTCATCAAACGTAATGTTAGAAGCAGAGTAATCTGCGTCCTGAACTTCAGAATACGTGATGACTTTGCAGGAAAGTCCGTCTGTAATCGCTTCCATTTTCTCAATATTCTTATTAACAATCAAGGCACCGTCTTCCGGAAGCAGTGCTGCGAATCGGTGGAAAGACAAACGGATATCATCGATATCTTTAAAGAAATCCATATGGTCTTCTTCGACATTTAAAATCACGCTGATTTTTGGAAAGAAATCCAAAAAACTGTTGGTGTATTCACAAGCCTCTGTAACAAAGACATCGGAATTGCCAACACGGATATTTCCTCCGATTGCTTTCAGAATACCGCCTACAGAGATGGTCGGGTCTTTCTGTGCCGCCAAAAGGATATGCGACATCATAGAAGTAGTCGTAGTCTTTCCATGTGTACCGGAGATAGCTATCGGTGTTTTGTAATTTTTCATTAGTTGACCTAAAAGTTCCGCGCGTGTGAGCGTCGGAAGTTCACGTCGTCTTACTTCCATAAGCTCCGGGTTATCTTCGTGAATGGCAGCTGTGTAAACAACAACGTCGATACGGTCTGTTATGTTGGATGCTTTCTGAGGATAGTTCACGGTTGCACCTAAAGATATCAAATGCTCAGTCAGAGTCGAAGGATTGTTGTCTGACCCTGAAATTGTAAAATCCTCTTTTAATAAAATCTCGGCGAGACCGCTCATGCTGATGCCGCCAATTCCTATAAAATGTACATGTTGTGGTTTTTTAAAATCTATTTGATACATAAAAACACTTCCTGTTTCAGTTTATGAAAATTTGTCTCTTCTTATTATATACAGTTATGGAGAAAAAACCAAGAGGATATTGAAAAATTGGAAAAATGGACAAAAGTTTCAAGTTATAGAAGCGCCGTTGATTTTAATTAAGTTATACAAATTTCATAAAAAGCAAATATTTTTTGTCAAAATTTTGTAAAAAATGTTCACAAATAAAAAAGTTGTGTTATAATGTTGTTATTAGCAGTCTGAAAAGAGGAATTTCAGGCTAATTTTACCCGCCACGTAGGGGATAAAAAGAAGAAGTAAACGTGGGAAAAAGAAAGTTTTAAGTTTTAGAAAGAGGTAAGTTATGCAAATCACAGATGTACGCGTACGCAAAGTAACAAAAGAAGGAAAATTAAAGGCAGTTGTATCAATCACTATGGATGACGAATTTGTAGTACATGATATTAAGGTTATCGAAGGTGAAAAAGGCCTTTTCATCGCAATGCCAAGCAAGAAGGCAGTCGACGGAGAATATCGCGATATCGCACATCCAATTAATTCGGGTACAAGAGAAAGAATTCAGTCATTGATTCTCAGCAAATACGATGAAGCAATGCAGGAAGATTCTTTTGATGAAGCAGAATAATTATATGATTTTCAAAGGGCAGGTGAAAAACCTGCCCTTTTGTGTTATGATGTGAAGAGAACAACTTTAGGAGAAACAAAATGAATCTACATATATTATACGAAGATGAACATGTCATAGTCTGCTACAAACCGGCAGGTATCCCGACACAGACGAAGAAACTGGGCGAGCAGGATATGGAAAGCATATTGAAGAATTATTTAAAAGGCGACTACGTTGCAGTCATCCATCGTCTCGATCAACCGGTTGAAGGTTTACTTGTATTTGCCAAGACACCATTTGCAGCAAAGGAACTTAACAAAGGGTTGCAAGGAGCAGGATTTGGTAAGCACTACAAGGCAGTTTTATGGGGAATACCGGAACACAAGGAGGCTGTCGTAGAAGATTATCTTGTGAAGGATGGCCGCACTAATACGTCTCGTGTATGTGAACTATCTGAAAAGGATGCCAAGAAAGCTGTATTATTATATGAAGTAATTGCAACAGGAAAAGACGATGGCAAGGACATTTCGCTTGTGAAAGTGAAGCTAGATACCGGACGTCATCATCAGATTCGTGTACAGATGGCGAATATGGAATGCCCGATCTGGGGAGACGCAAAATATAACACAATGGAAGTGCAGGATAGAAAATTCAGACAGATTGCGCTGTGTGCATATCGATTAGAATTTCTTCATCCGAAGACAAAGAAACAGCTGGAGTTTGAGATAGAGCCCAAGGGAGAAGGTTTTTCTAATATTTCGGAGTTCCAGTCTTGACAAACCCGTTAATTTCCAATAGAATTGGTTTGATTACTGAATTTTGGCTGTGAAGAGGACTAGTATATACAGGACGCGCCCCAGAGAGAGAATCGTTTGGTGAGAGATTCTTGCAAGAAGTGTATAGAACCTACCTTGGAGCCTCTGTGTGAAAATGCAGCGTGACGCCAGCGTTAATGGTGATGAAAGTGAATCGTAGAATTTCTATGATTAACAAGGGTGGTACCGCCGAGCTTTTCGGTCCCTTATGTAGGGATGAAAAGGCCCGGCGTTTTTTGTTGGACGATAAATCCCTTATCAAACATAAAAAAGGAGAGAAAGAAAAATGGCAAAGGACAAAAAATTAGTAAAAGCGATTACATCGCGCGAGGAAGACTTCGCACAATGGTATACAGACGTTGTTCGCGAAGCAGAACTTATGGATTATTCAAGCGTAAAAGGATGTATGAATTATTTACCGAACGGTTATGCAATCTGGGAAATGATTCAGGCAGACCTTGATAGACGTTTTAAAGAGACAGACGTTGAGAATGTTTCATTACCTTTATTGATTCCGGAGAGCTTATTACAGAAAGAAGCAGACCACATTGATGGATTTGCACCGGAAGTTGCATGGGTAACACACGGCGGAATGGAGAGGCTCCAAGAGAGATTATGTATCCGTCCTACATCAGAGACATTGTTCTGTGACCTGTGGTCAAGAACTGTACAGTCATATAGAGACCTTCCGAAAGTATGGAACCAATGGAATTCTGTCCTTCGTTGGGAAAAGACAACAAGACCTTTCCTTCGTTCAAGAGAGTTCTTGTGGCAGGAAGGACATACGATTCATGCGACGCATGAAGAAGCAGAAGCACGTACCATTCAGATGTGGCAAGTGTACAAGGATTTCTATGAAGAAACGATGGCTATGCCATTTGTAGCCGGAAGAAAAGCAGAGCATGAGAAATTCGCGGGTGCAGAGGATACTTATACAGTAGAGGCACTGATGCATGATGGTAAAGCGCTCCAAGCTGCAACCAGCCACTTCTTCGGAAGCGGATTCCCGGATGCATTTGATATTAAATATGTAGATAAGAATAATGAACTTCAAAGTGTACATGAGACATCATGGGGACTTTCAACAAGAAGTATTGGTGGACTTATCATGGTTCACGGTGATGATGATGGCCTTGTGCTTCCGCCACGTGTTGCGCCGATAGAATGTCGTATCATTCCAATTGCACAGCACAAGGAAGGAGTGCTTGATAGAGCTTATGAACTGTTAGCAGAACTTAAGAAAGCCGGATACAGAGTGAAGATTGATGCTTCTGAAAAATCACCGGGGTGGAAATTCTCTGAGCAAGAGATTCTCGGTATTCCAACGCGTATCGAAATTGGACCAAAAGATATCGAAAACAATCAGATTGTTGTTGTTCGTAGAGACAATCGTGAAAAGATTGTTGTTTCGCTTGATGATATTGCAACGAAGTTACGCGATATCTTAGAGACAATCCAGAGCGATATGTACAACAAAGCAAAAGCATTCTTAGATTCACATATCTATGAAGCAACGACTTTGGAAGAAATGGTTGAGAAATTCAAGAGCGACCGTGGACTTATCAAGGCTTGCTGGTGTGGAGATGAAGAGTGTGAGGGCGAAGTAAAATACGCTACAGGCGGTGCGGCAACACGATGTCTCATCGAAGATGAGGAAATGATTTCCGACAAGTGTATTTACTGCGGAAAACCTGCAAAACACATGGTTTACTGGGGCAAATCATACTAAGAAAGATATAAAAGACGTAGAAAATGTTTTTTCTACGTCTTTTTTGTGGTATACTATCTAATAGTCTATACAAAGGAGGTGTCCCAGATGAAGATTACACTGCCGGAAAAAGTAAATAGAATTATTCACACGCTTCAGGAAAATGGCTTTGAGGCTTATGCAGTAGGCGGTTGTGTGCGCGATTCCATTCTCGGAAGAAAACCGGACGATTGGGACATCACAACTTCCGCAACGCCACTTGAGACAAAGGCGTTGTTTGCAAGAACCTTTGACACCGGAATTGAGCATGGTACGATTACGGTGTTAATTGATAAAGATGCTTTTGAGGTGACAACTTATCGTGTGGATGGGAAATATGAAGACAATAGACACCCTTCCGAGGTGATCTTTACAAGAAGTCTTCGAGAGGATTTGCTCAGAAGAGATTTTACCATCAATGCAATGGCATACAATGATACGGAAGGTCTGGTAGATATTTTTGGAGGAATGGATGACCTGAGGGAAAAGACAATACGGTGTGTGGGTGATGCGAAGGCACGATTTGGAGAAGATGCACTTCGGATTCTTCGGGCAGTGCGTTTTGCTGCTCAGCTTGGATTTGAGATAGAAGAAGAGACAAGAAACGGAATTACAGAGCTGGCATCGACACTTGCGAATATCAGTGCTGAGCGTATCCAGATGGAACTTGTCAAGATGTTGACTTCGCCGAATCCGGGAATGTTAAAGATGGCCTACGAGCTTGGCATTACAAAAGTAATTCTTCCGGAATTTGACGCTATGATGGCGACAACACAGGAGAATCCTCATCACAAATATTCCGTGGGAGAGCATACTTTAAAAGCAATTGAGGCGATACGCGCAGACAAGGTGCTTCGACTTGCCATGCTGTTTCATGATATTGGTAAACCTGCAATGAAAAAGATAGATGAAAAGGGCATTGCTCATTTCAAAATGCATGATACGCAAGGTGCTGAGATGACGAAGCAGATATTAAGACGTCTCAAGTTCGATAATGATACGATGAACAAGGTTGTGAGACTGGTTCAATACCATGATTACCGTATGCCGGCAGAGCCGAAGAATGTGCGCAGAGCCATGAATAAGATAGGCGAAGACATTTTCCCTTATTATCTGGAAGTTCGAATGGCGGACACATTGGCTCAGAGTGAATATTTACAGAAGGAAAAGATTCAGAATATCCGAGATGTGAGAGAGCGTTATGAGGAGATTCTGGAGCGAAAGGAATGTGTGTCCTTGAAGACACTTGCCGTTACAGGAAGCGACCTGATTGCAAATGGAATGAAGCCTGGAAAAGAGATTGGGGAGGTTTTAAATAAACTTTTGGAATATGTCATTGAGCATCCGGAAGCAAATGAGAAAGAAACGTTATTAAAGATGAAAGAGGAACTATAGGTATACTACCGTCGGATTATTCCGGCGGTTTTTCTATGCAATGTAATACTTTAGGAAGGCATGTCATACATTAGAATGAAATGGTATTTTTAATGCAGGGGGAAGTATGAGGGACAATGAACTTACGATTTTAGACCAGTATGACATAGATGTAAAAAACACCAGAAAGGTGAGAGATGCCGTTCTGTGTGAGAGCGGACAGGGTCTGTTTTTGATAAAGGAATTAAAATTTTCAGAGAGAAGGCTTCGTGTGCTTGAGAGGCTTTGTGGGTATCTGAGAGAACGCGAGTGTGAAAATATAGATTGGATTCTCAAGACAAAAGAAAATGAACTGTTCTGTGTGGCTGAGGACGGCACGAGATATTTTCTGAAGAGATGGTTTTCCGGAAGAGAATGTGATATTCACAGGGAGAAAGATGTATTGGATGCGGTTGAGAACCTTACAAAAATTCACCTTGCCCTGCGAGATTTCGAAGAAGATGAGAGTGAAGGGCTTACGGTGATGGCTTCAGAGGATTTGCGACAGCAGTATTTCAGACATAACAGAGAGATGAAAAAAGTTCGGACTTTTATGCGCGATAAAGTGGATAAAGGGGATTTTGAACTTGCATTTTTGAAGCATTTTGATTCCATGTACGGTACAGCCCAACTTGCCCTGGAGTCCCTGGAACAATCGAACTATGAAGAACTTCTGACTGATTGTAGAAAAAAGAATCAGTTAGTTCATGGTGACTACAATTACCACAATATCCTAATGACTTACAAAGGAATTGCAACTACTAATTTTGAGCATGTTCAAAATAACATTCAGATTACAGACCTGTATTATTTTCTCCGAAAAGTCATGGAAAAAAACCACTGGGATATAGCGCTGGGTAATAAGATATTGAATTGTTATCAGAAGAATATTTCGTTCGAGGCAGACGAGTTAGAATATATTGCCATCTGTCTGGCGTACCCGGAGAAATTTTGGAAAGCAGCCAATTCCTATTATCGTTCCAGAAAAGTGTGGATTCCGGCAAAAAACCTAGAAAAACTAGAATTAGTTATCAGGCAAACGGAGGAAAAGAAAGAATTTTTGGAAACTTTATTCGCTTTTCATTTGCAATAGGGTAGTGTATAATAGAAGACAAAAGAAACAGGAGGTATTAGGGTATGAACTACAAGGAGCAATATAAGGAGTGGTTATCAAATCCTTATTTTGACGATAAGACAAAGGCAGAATTAAAAAACATTGCAGATGATGAGAATGAAATAAAAGAGAGATTTTATAAAGAGTTGGAGTTCGGTACAGCAGGTCTTCGTGGAATTATCGGTGCAGGCACCAACCGTATGAATATCTATACAGTCAGAAAAGCGACACAAGGACTTGCAAATTACATAATCAGTCAGGGATTTGGGGGAAAAGGAGTAGCAATTGCTTATGATTCCAGACGAATGTCGCCGGAATTTGCTAATGAGACCGCTCTTTGTCTGGCAGCAAATGGAGTGAAGGCTTATGTGTTTGAGTCGCTTCGTCCGACACCGGAACTTTCTTATGCAGTTCGTAAGCTCGGTTGTATCGCAGGCGTGAATATAACAGCGAGTCACAATCCACCGGAATATAACGGATATAAGGTATACTGGGAAGACGGCGCACAGATTACGCCACCTCACGACAAAGGAATTATGGATGAAGTTCAGAAAGTAACGGATTACAGCACGATGAAGACTATGAGTTTGGAAGCTGCAAAAGAGGCCGGACTCTATGTGACAATCGGCGCAGACATTGATGATAGTTATATGGAAGAACTTAAGAAACAGGTAATTCATTGGGATTCCATCAAAGAAGCCGGAAAGGACATTAAGATTGTGTACAGCCCGCTTCACGGAACGGGTAATGTACCTGCGAGACGTGTGCTCGCGGAAATTGGTTTTGAAAATGTGTATGTAGTAAAAGAGCAGGAACTTCCGGACGGAGAGTTCCCGACAGTTTCTTATCCGAATCCGGAATCGGAAGAGGCATTCGAACTTGGTTTGAAACTTGCGAAGGAAGTGGATGCAGACCTCATTCTTGCAACGGACCCTGATGCAGACCGTCTCGGCGTATACGTGAAGGATGCGAAATCAGGAGAATACAAAGTATTAACCGGAAATATGTCTGGATGTCTCTTGGCTGAGTACGAAATCAGTCAGAGAAAAGCAGTGAACGGAAGCTTGCCGGAAGATGGTGCTGTTATTGCATCTATCGTTAGTTCATGCATGGCCGGCGCAATCGCAGATGCTTATGACCTTTCGTTTATTCAGGTTCTGACAGGGTTCAAATATATTGGTCAGCAGATTCTTGCGTTTGAGCAGACCGGAAAAGGAACTTATATGTTTGGCTTTGAAGAGAGTTATGGCTGCCTCATCGGTACTTATGCGAGAGATAAAGATGCGATTGTTGCAACAATGGCACTTTGTGAGGCGGCTGCTTACTACAAGACTCAAGGTAAGACGCTTTGGGATGCCATGATTGATATGTATGATAAATACGGTTACTATAAAGAAGATATCAAGTCCATTACACTCCAGGGTATTGAAGGGCTTGCAAAGATTCAGGAGATTCTTGAGACACTGAGAAATGAAACGCCTGTTGAGATTGCAGGAGAGAAAGTGCTTAAAGCAAGAGACTATAAGGCAAATACGGTAAGAGATATGGCAACAGGAGAGGTTACAGCGACCGGTCTTCCTGCTTCAAATGTACTTTATTATGAATTGCCGGACAATGCATGGGTGTGTGTTCGCCCATCCGGAACAGAACCAAAGGTTAAATTCTATTATGGGGTAAAAGGTACTTCCTTAGAGGATGCTGAGCAAAAAGCGACTGCAATGGGTGAGGAAATCCTTGCTATGATTGACAAAATGTTGTAAAAATAGCCGAAAAACGTGAAATCTACTTGACAAAACTTGGTGAAAACGATATAACAGTAGTCAAGAGCGTGAATTTCATAGAAGTATGATTTTCTATGTTTTAAATAAGAGGAGGAAATACCCATGAACAGAGCAGAATTAATTGCAGCAATGGCAAAAAAAGCTGACTTAACACAGAAAGACGCTGAAAAAGCATTAAAAGCTTTTACAGAAGTTGTAGCTGATGAATTAAAGAAAGGTGACAAAATCCAATTAGTAGGATTCGGTACTTTCGAAGTTGGCGAAAGAGCAGCAAGAGAAGGAAGAAATCCACAGACTGGCGAAACAATGACAATCGCAGCTTGCAAGGCTCCTAAGTTTAAAGCTGGTAAAGCTTTAAAAGATGCTATCAACGCATAATTTAAACTAGAATCAAAAGGGATGTGCAATTGCACATCTCTTTTATTATAACCCTGTATATAACTGGAGGAATATATGAGATTAGATAAGTTTTTGAAAGTATCTCGTTTGATTAAAAGGAGAACTGTTGCAAACGAGGCTTGCGATGCAGGACGTGTGCTTGTTAACGGCACTGTTGCAAAGGCATCCGTGAAAGTTAAAATCGGAGACATGATTGAGATTCAATTCGGTACAAAGACGGTAAAGGTTGAAGTGCTGGATATTCAGGATACAACGAAAAAAGAAGAGGCAAAAGATTTGTTCCGTTATTTATAAAAGATAGTCATAATCTTTCGGTGCTACTCATAGAATATTTACAGATAAAAAATCCAGGAAAGGTTGTGAATATTTGGAAGAGAGACAAGTACCGAAAGCTCATAAGCTGGTAATCAATAATAGAAAGACAAGTATGGTGACAGGAGTATTGGATGTTCTGGCATTTGATTTGAACGAGGTTTTGCTGGAAACGGAGCAGGGAATGCTGATGGTGAAGGGGAAAGATATGCATGTCAATCGTCTCAGTTTGGAAAAAGGCGAGGTGGATTTGGCAGGACAGATAGACAGCGTTTCCTATTCAGATGTACATCACAGCACAAAAAAGAATGACAGTTTATTTGTGAAACTGTTTAAATAGTTATGATACTTGGAATAGAAAAAGAGCTGTCTGTTTTCTTGCAAGCTGTACTTGCCGGTAATCTGGTCTATTTATCCTATTTGGCGATTCGTATTTTCAGGCGGATTTTAAAACATAATTTGTTTTGGATATCTGTAGAGGATGCAATTTTTTGGATAGCTGCCGGATTTTACCTGTTTTTAAAAATATACCAGACAAGCAATGGGACGATTCGCTGGTATTTTGTGTTGGGAGTTCTTGTGGGCGGAATCCTCACTCACCATATAATTTCAAAAATTACGAAAAAACATATTGATAAATCAAAAAAAAGAGAGTAAGATGAAGATACTATATACGTATAGTGGGGATTAGGGTGAGTATAAAAATGAAAAAGATAAAGAAGCGGAATACGCGTGCACGTCGCCGAATGATAGAGCATCGGCTGAGTGTTCTTCTGATTATATGTGTTATCGTAGTTTTAGGAGTGACGCTCTCTGTTGCGAGCATATCTTTACACAAGAAGAATCAGGGGTATAAGGCACAGGAAGCAGAACTGGAAAAACAGTTGGAAGAAGAAGCAACGCGTGCAGAAGAGATTGATGAATTAGAAGAATACGTTGGAACAGATGAATACATAGAGGATGTTGCGAAAGATAAGTTGGGATTGGTATATCCGAATGAGATTCTGTTTGAATCAGAGTAAAATCAAAAATATAAAGATACAAATGATGGCTTTAGAGAACATGATAGTTTTCTAAAGCCATTTTCGTATGCTAGAACAACAGGGGGAACTATGCAGGAATTAAAGATGAATCCGTACGTTGTGCAGATCGATAAGTTTGTGAGTTCGTTGGACAAGCTGTCGTACGCATTCTTGCGGATGGAGGAAGACAAAAATGTGATTACGGAAGAAGCATACCGGGAGCTTCGGGAAGATGTGAAGGAACGGGTGTGCAAAGGATGCGAGCGAAAGAAGGTGTGTCATGGAGCGGACATGCTTCAAGAGGTACTCTATGCCATAGAAAAATATGGTGCGGAGATGAATGTTGAAACAAAGCGAAAGATGCAAAAAAAATGTATTCAGGCACCACTGTTTTTGAGAACGGTAGTAGATGTATATAAAAATGAAAAGCATAATCAGATGTGGAAACATCGTATGGCAGAAAATCGGGAAAGCTGCGTGGTGCAATTGGATGCATTTGCGCAGATGATTCAGCATTCTACAAGGGAGCTGGGTGCCAGCATTTTCGAGGATGAGCATCTGGAGAAGAAAATCAAAGTACGTTTAACAAAAATGGGATTAAAACTCCTGAGCAATGTTTTTTTGGTGACCGAAAGTGGGAGATATGAGATTCATGTGACTGTTAAGGCTGTAAAGGGAGAGTGTGTGACTACAAAAGAGGTTGCAAGAATGATATCGGACTGTACAGGAAGAGAGATGGTGGCAGGCAAGGAAGAGCGTGTTATGGTGGGAATGGAGTATAGCACGCTTGTATTTGTGGAGGGACCAAAGTTTCATACCCTTCAGGGTGTTGCCAAGATTGGAAAAGGCTGCGAAAAGATATCCGGGGATAACTTCTCTATGTTGGAACTTCCCGGTGGAAAACAGGGCGTGATACTTTCTGACGGTATGGGAGCAGGAAAAAGTGCTTTTCAGGAAAGCTCCATGGTGGTGGAAGTGTTGGAAGAACTTTTGGATGCCGGTTTTCCGAAGGAGACTGCACTTCAGATGTTAAATACGGCTATGGTGATGGGAAGAGAAGAGGTGCGTTTTTCAACCATTGATATGGGCCAGTTTGATTTGTATACGGGGAAATGTGAACTTGCGAAGGCAGGCGCCTCTACAACCTTTATTAAATATAAGGACAGAGTGGAAAGCATTAAATCCACCAGCCTGCCAATGGGAGTTATGGCAAAATTGGAAGTGGATTATGTGGAACGTCAGCTTCAGGATGGGGATATGGTTATTATGGTGACGGACGGAGTTATGGATGCGCTGCCGGTAGGGGAGCAGGATTTTCTCATGCACGCCATTATTGAGGGGACAAGCCTTAATAATCCCAAGGAGCTGGCACATCATATCCTGGAACAGGTTCTGGAATGTTCGGGACATATTCCGCTTGATGATATGACAGTTGTAGTTGTGGGCATCTGGAGTCTTGAAAAATAGTGCAAGATAGGATAGAATTGTAATAAATTTACGAAGGAAAATGATTGAGATGCTCACAAAAGTAAAAAATTACGCAGAGAAATATCAAATGTTTTCAAGTGAAGATTGTGTTATAGCAGGCATATCAGGAGGTGCAGATTCCGTATGCCTCCTTTTGGTACTTTTAGAACTTCAAAAAGAGATTGGATTTGACGTTGTTGCAGTGCATGTCAACCATGGGCTTCGAGGAAAAGAGGCTGATGCTGACGAGGCTTTTGTCAAGAGATTTTGTGCGGAACGAGGCGTAACTTTGGAAACGTATCAAGCCGATGTGGCAAGTATTGCAAAAGAAAGAAAGCAGTCTACCGAGGAGGCGGGAAGGGAAGTTCGAAGAGAGTTCTTTGAGCAGGCACGAGTCAAGCATGGCGGTACGAAGATTGTCCTTGCGCATCATCAGAATGACAATGCGGAGACATTTCTTTTCCGATTAGCAAGGGGAACCGGATTGAAGGGTCTTGGCGGTATGGCACCGGTGAAGGAACATTTTGTCCGACCGCTTTTGTGTGTGGACAGAGGAGAGATTGAGGCGTATTTGACAGAACATGATATTGCCTATTGCACTGATATTTCCAATGAGAGCGACGAATATGCCAGAAACCGTATTCGCAATCATGTCATTCCGTTTATGCAGACGGAACTTAATGCGAAAACAATCTGTCATATGAACGAAACGATGGAACAGATGCGATTAATCCAAGACTATCTGGAACAGCAGGCGGAAAGACATCTTGCAGAATGTGTGTCGCAGAGGGAATGTGGCTACTTGTTAGCAGAGGAACAATATCGCGAGGTGCCGGAGGTTTTAAAACCGTTGCTTTTGAAGCGGGTTCTAGTAATGATTTGCCAAAAGGAAAAGGATATAGAGAGTGTACATCTCAGGGATGTACAGGAACTGTTTGATAAGCAGACAGGCCGCAGGATAGATTTGCCGTATCAAATGGAAGCAAGACGGGTCTATGACGGGGTAGTGATTTATCAAAAACAAGAGATGCAGGATACGGTTTCGGAGGAATTTTTCTTTGATTTGCGCGAGAGGAAAGCGACATATCATTGGAAGAATTACAATATTTCTTGTTGCATATTGAATAAAATGCAAATAGACGGTGAGACTTTAGAAAAAAGTCACACGAAACGGTTTGATTGTGATATAATCAAACATGGTGTAAGTATTCGCACGAGAAGGCAGGGGGATTACATTACGATTCATCCGGACGGAAGAACCCAAAAGCTAAAGACATATTTTATCAATGAAAAGATTCCTCAAGAGGAACGGGATAAGATATTGCTTATAGCGGACGGCAGCCATGTTCTGTGGATTGTAGGCTACCGTGTGAACTGCGCTTATCAAACAAAAGAGAATACAAACTGTGTATTGGAAATACACATAGATGAAGGAGAAAGAGATGGCAGAGACAATTAGAGTAATGATTCCGGAAGCGGAAGTGGACGCAAAAATCGAAGAATTAGGAAAGAAAATCAGCGAAGATTATGCAGGAAAGCAAGTACATTTAATCTGTATTTTGAAAGGAAGCGTGTTCTTCACGTGTGAGCTTGCAAAACGTATTACCGTTCCTGTATCGCTTGACTTCATGAGCGTGAGCAGTTATGGAGACGGAACAGCATCCAGTGGAATTGTTAAGATTGCAAAGGATTTGGATGAGTCTTTAGAAGGAAAAGATGTAATCGTAATCGAGGATATTATTGATTCGGGAAGAACATTATATTATTTGATGGATGTGCTCGGAAAGAGAAAGCCAAACAGTTTGAAGTTATGTACGCTTCTTGACAAACCAGACAGACGTGTTACGGATGTGAAGGTTGATTATGTTGGATTTGAGATTCCGGATGAGTTTGTTGTGGGCTATGGTCTCGACTATGCGCAAAAATACAGAAATTTACCATACATTGGTATTGTTGAGGGCTTAGAGTAGGAGGAGTAGAGTATTGAATAAGAAGAGCAGAGGAATAGGCCGATTTTCGACGCTTATTATCATTCTGTTTGTCCTGGGGCTGTATTATGTTGTGGGACAGATGGCTATGAACCAGCAAAGTTATACTTATGAGGATTTCATCACTGCAGTCGAAAAGGGCGAGATTGAATCTGTCGTGATAGAGCAGAACAAGGCAGTTCCAACCGGAACCTTAGAACTTGTCTTGAATAATGGGGATTCAAAATATGTCAACGTCTCAGATGTGAATGAGGCACAAGGAATTTTAAAAGAAGCAGGCATTAAAGATATAGAGGTGCTTGACGTGCCGGAGGATTCTGTTTTCTTAACATCCGTTCTTCCGACGTTAATTATGGTTGGTGTAATCATATTCCTGTTTATGATGATGAACCGCCCTACAGGTGCAAATGCAAAGGCAATGAATTTTGGACGAAATCGCGCCAAGATGATTAATCCGGCAGACAAACAGATTACTTTTGCAAATGTTGCCGGTCTGCACGAGGAAAAGGAAGAATTAGAAGAGATTGTGGATTTTCTTAAAGCACCTAAAAAATATGTTCAGGTTGGTGCAAGAATTCCGAAGGGAGTACTTCTTGTGGGACCTCCGGGAACAGGTAAGACATTGCTTGCGAAGGCAGTCGCAGGGGAAGCGGGAGTTCCGTTTTTCACCATTTCCGGATCGGACTTTGTAGAAATGTTTGTAGGTGTGGGTGCTTCGCGTGTGAGAGATTTGTTTGAGGATGCGAAGAAAAACGCACCATGTATTGTATTTATTGATGAGATTGATGCGGTTGCAAGACGTCGTGGTACGGGTCTTGGAGGCGGACATGATGAGAGAGAGCAGACACTGAATCAGCTTCTCGTTGAGATGGACGGTTTTGGTGTGAATGAAGGAATCATCGTCATGGCAGCGACCAACCGTGTAGACATCTTGGATCCGGCCATCTTAAGACCGGGACGCTTTGACAGAAAGGTATCGGTAGGACGCCCGGATGTTAAGGGAAGAAAAGAGATTCTAGATGTGCATGCAAAAGGGAAACCACTCGGCGACGATGTGGACCTTCAGCAAGTTGCTCAGACAACGGCAGGATTCACAGGCGCTGACCTTGAAAATCTGTTAAATGAGGCCGCTATTTTGACGGCAAAGGAAGGGCGAGTATATATACAGCAGCAGGATATACAGCGTTCTTTTGTGAAAGTAGGAATCGGGGCAGAGAAGAAAAGTAAGGTTGTTTCTGAGAAAGAAAAGAGAATTACTGCATACCACGAGGCAGGGCATGCGATTTTGTTCCATGTACTTCCGGATGTGGGCCCTGTTTACAGCGTTTCGATTATTCCGACAGGTGCGGGTGCAGCAGGTTATACGATGCCTCTTCCTGAGAAGGATGAACTCTTTAATACAAGGGGGCAGATGTTGCAGGATATTACCGTTTCTCTTGGCGGGCGTGTGGCGGAAGAACTTGTACTTGATGATATTACAACCGGTGCGTCACAGGATATCAAACAGGCAACAGCTATGGCAAAATCTATGGTTACAAAGTTTGGTATGTCAGAAGAACTCGGTTTAATCAATTACGATAATGACAGCGAGGAAGTATTTGTAGGAAGAGATTTCGGACACACTTCCAGAGGCTATGGCGAAGAAGTGGCAGGTAAGATTGACAGAGAAGTCAAGCGCATTATTGATGAGTGTTACAGAGACGCGAAGCGAATTATCAAGGAAAACGAGAAAGTGCTTGAGGCTTGCGCGAATCTGCTTCTCGAAAAGGAAAAAATTACAGGCGAGGAATTTGAGGCATTATTTTATGAATAAAGAAGCATTATTTAGTGATGGGACCAAGCAGTTCTTGGTTCCATCGGAACCGAAAAAGAATGAAGTTGTGACAATACGATTTCGTACGGCGAAAAATGATGTGGACTTTGTGCGCGTAATTTCAGGATCACGCGCATTTGTTATGCGCAAAGCAGTGAGCGTAGGGGAATTCGATTATTATGAAGTAAAATGGAAATTAGGTGAAGAGCCATTGCGTTACTGTTTTGAGGTGAACGGTCGCGAAGAACACGGACGTGGTGTAGTGTGTTATTATGACAGACTTGGTGTATCGGACTATATGCGAAATGAATGTGCATTTACGATTATACCGGGGTTCTCGACGCCGGACTGGGCAAAAGGTGCCGTCATGTATCAGATATTTGTAGACCGATTCTATAACGGAGATAAAAGTAATGATGTAGAGACCGGTGAGTACATATATATTGGTGAGCCTTGTACGCGTGTAACAGATTGGAACAAATACCCTGCTTACATGGGTGTGCGCGAATTTTACGGAGGCGACCTGCAAGGGGTTCTGGAAAAACTGGATTATCTTGAAGATTTGGGTGTGGAGGTTATCTATTTCAATCCACTTTTTGTTTCTCCGTCCAACCACAAATATGACAGTCAGGATTATGATTACATTGACCCGCATTTTGGGAAAATTGTGGAAGATGGCGGCAACGTTTTGGGAGACGATGATAAGGATAACTGCAATGCCACGAAGTACAGAAAGCGTGTAACTTCCAAGGCTAACTTGGAGGCGAGCAATCAGCTTTTTATACAGTTGGTTGAAGAAATGCATAAGCGTGGTATGAAGGTAATCATTGACGGAGTATTCAATCATTGCGGTTCTTTCAATAAGTGGATGGATAGAGAACACATTTATGAGGGAACAGAAGACTATCAGAATGGGGCATTCGTATCAGCAGACAGTCCATACAACAGTTTCTTCAAGTTCCGTGAGGATTGGCCGTCCAGATGGCCTTATAACGGAAGCTATGAAGGCTGGTGGGGGCACGAGACATTGCCGAAGCTTAATTACGAAGCGGATTCCAAGGTGGAAGAATATATTTTAAATATTGCAAGAAAATGGGTGTCAGAACCTTTCCATGTAGACGGGTGGCGTCTGGATGTAGCCGCAGACCTCGGACACAGCAATGACTACAATCATTATTTTTGGAAGAAGTTTCGTCAGGCAGTGAAAGAGGCAAATCCAAACGCACTCATCCTGGCAGAGCATTACGGGAACCCGAGGAATTGGCTTCAGGGGGATGAGTGGGATACCGTCATGAACTACGATGCGTTTATGGAACCGCTTACTTGGTATCTGACCGGTATGGAGAAGCACAGCGACCGCCAGAGACCGGATCTTTGCGGAAATGCAGAGAGTTTTATCGGATGTATGAAGGGTCAGATGATGTATATGCATACACCGTCGCTATTAACCTCCATGAACGAGCTCTCAAATCATGACCATTCGAGATTCTTAACCAGGACGAACCGTATGGTGGGACGCGTCAGTCACCTTGGTCACGAGTCTGCGTCTAAATATGTGGATGAAGCGGTGATGCGACAGGCAGTTGCTATGCAGATGACTTGGATAGGTGCACCGACTGTTTACTATGGTGATGAAGCCGGAGTGTGTGGATTTACCGACCCGGATAACAGAAGAACTTATCCTTGGGGAAATGAAAATAAAGACCTGTTGGATTATCATAAAAAAGCAATTTGTCTTCACAGAGAGAGCAGTGCACTCCGAACGGGTTCTCTGGAGATACTATATGGCCAGAACAACGTGGTGTCTTATGCGCGTTTTGATGAGAAAGAAAAAGTGGTGGTTGTTGTCAATCGCGGGGAGAAAAAATCAGAGCTTAAGATTCCGGTCTGGAGAGCAGAAGTGCCGATGAAGGCAGAGATGGAGCAGATGCTCTACTCGTGGGAAGAAGGATTCACTTCAGAACGAATCATGCTTTCGGTAGATGAAGGAAACTTAAGTATTGAGATGGGAAAGAATTCTGTTGCTATTTTGCGATATGTAAAGTAAAGATACAAGCTTTTTTATATAAAAAATAGTTGCAATATTTTACGTAATATGGTATAAACTATTATTGTCAGGTTGATTCAATCTGACATATATGGATGGGTTCCCGAGTGGCCAAAGGGGGCAGACTGTAAATCTGTTAGCAACGCTTTCGGTGGTTCGAATCCACCTCCATCCATTAAAAATTTATAAGTCGGCTTAGAGTGGTTGCTCTTGGCCGACTATTATTATCTAGTTATCTTTTGAATTGACAATCTATATGCCGAAGTTGTTCGGTTTTGGCATCATTTAAAGTGTCGTAGCATCTATAATATTCCAATTTTACAATTATATATGTTAGAATTGCTTGTTTTGGATGAGCGAGTTTGGGTGGGAGCATATAGAATGAGCTAATTTTATGAATCTATCTGCTAAATTCTGATGAATTGCTTTTGCGCAGTGGGATTGTGTCATATATAATTTCTTGATTACAAGAAACTATATGCCTAACTCACAATATTCTCACCTGAATAGAAGAATTACAGCGTCTATAATCCAATATATTGAACAATATATATGCTCAAAAGTCTCTTGACTTGTATTCACAAGTATATTTTCAACATCTAAAAGTATTTAAAAACACAAATCTATATATCAAAGGAGAAAATCACATGGAGCAAATCAAAGAAATCTTACAAAAACGCGCAACTCAGTTACAGCAATTAAAGAAAGACAAAGAAAAGACATTAACCAAGGCTCCGGAAGGTGGCTTAAGATTATGCAGACACGGAGACAAGATACAATATTATCACAGGAATAATCCAAAGGATTTTAATGGAGTATATATTAAAGAAAAAGATATACAATTGGCCAAGCAACTGGCTCAGAAAGATTATGATAAAAAAGTGATTTTTTGTGCTGATAAAGAGTTAGATGCAATAAACAAGTTCTTTTTGAATTGTCCGTCCAAAAGCGTGGAACAAATATATGAGAGTCTACACGAAGGACGACAAAGAATTATCACACCTATTATTGAAACAGAAGAGCAGTATGTTCAGAACTGGAAAGAAGAGACATATCAAGGCAAGGAGTTTTATGAAGATACTCCAGAACTCTATACAATAAAAGGAGAGAGAGTTCGCTCTAAATCTGAACTTATTATAGCAGATATGTTAAGCAAAGAAGGCGTTCCTTACAAATATGAGTATCCATTTTTTTGAGAGGTATGGGAAAGATATATCCTGATTTTACAGTATTGAATATTAAGAAGAGAAAAGAGTTTGTTTGGGAACACTTTGGTATGATGGATGATTCAGAATATGCTGAAGCTGCTATCAGGAAAATTACAACATACGAGCAGAATGGTATCTACCCGGGAGAGCAACTGATACTTACATATGAAACGAGAAAGAATCCTATTAATCAGAAGGTGGTAAAGGGGATGATAGAGCATTTTTTGAGGTAGAGCTGAAAAAAAGATTCACAAATGAGAAGAATTAACTCATTTGTGAACCTTTTCATTTTAGATATCTAACTTGTCAAAGCCTGTCAATAATTCTTTTACGATTTCAAGTATTTTTTCGCAATCGCCTTCCCTGACACCTTCCATGTTCATTGGCATAAGTGGATCGTGAAGGGACATACGAAGAAGTACCCAACCTCGTACATCTTCACTGTGGAAAGAGAGGCGTACACCTTCATAAGAATTCGGTGCCACATCGTAGCCGGCTTCTTTTGCGCGTGCTTCAAATGCTTTTAACACTTCTTGACCGTAAGAAGCAAAGTCCTCTGTGAAAATCTTCATACGGAATTCTCTTTCGTCAAATCCCTTTGCAAGTTTTTCAATATAAGAACTAATTTTCTTGCCTTCTTTGGCAGCGAGTGCTGTAGCAATCAATATCTTTACTGCAAGATAAGCTCCGTCATCCAAGAAGTAGTTCTCGCTCAGCGCACCATGACCGGAGGTCTCAATGGCGAGAGGAGACACAACGCCTTCTTTGTTCAGGCGAATGGATTCGTTAATTACGTTTTTGTAACCACGTTTGAAACGGTGGTGTACTAAGTGTAACTCATTCTCTAAAAAGTCTGTCAGACGATCTGATGTAACAGAGTCTGTGACGATTGTACTTCCCGGATAATCCTTAGCAAGGATGGCTGCCATCATGGCGATGATAGCATCGCGGTTTACTTCAGAGCCATCTGGAAGAACTGCGGACATACGATCTACATCTGTGTCGAAGATAATACCGAGGTCAGCGTTGTTTGCAAGGACAGCCTGCTTGATTGCTTCCATCGCCTGTTTGTTTTCCGGATTTGGAATGTGATTCGGGAACATGCCGTCCGGCTCTAAAAATTGACTTCCCGTTGTGTCTGCACCAAGAGGAGCAAGCACTTTCTCTACGAAGAAACCACCGGCGCCATTTCCTGCATCAACTACGATGCGAAGTCCCTTTAATGGCTTTTCATAATCCTCTGCATTCACACCTGCTTTGATTTTCTCTTGTAAGCTCTTTGTATAAGCACTCAGACTATCGCATTCTACAACAGGTTTATTACATTCTGCGATTTCCAGTGTTTTTGCAATCGTAAGAATCTCTTTAATGTCTGCCTTTTCCAGTCCTCCGTTTGGATTGAAGAACTTAAGTCCGTTGCGGTTGAATGGAAGATGACTTGCTGTAATCATTACTGAGCCGTCAAACGCAAACTCCGGAAATACAACTGTCATAAACATAGATGGAGTGGAAACCAAACCACAGTAGTAGAGGTTTGCTCCTGCAGCGCCTGCACCTGCAATGAATGCATCCTTCATAAGGTCAGCAGTGATGCGGGAATCATGTCCCACACCAATTTTTAATTCTGTAGCCGGCTTTCCGGATTTGTCAGACAACCATTTTACGAATGCCTGACCGATTAGGTTTACTGCATCCTGAGTCAAATTGACAGGTTCATCGGCAATGCCTTCTGCCGCAACTCCGCGGATGTCGCTTCCGTTTTGTAATTTTAATAAATCAATCATGAATGACCTCCGTTTTTATACCCAAGCTTTCACTTTGTTATAAATGCTTTCTGCATCAAGACCATATTTCTTAATCAATGCTACTGCAGGTCCTGATTCACCAAATGTATCATTCACACCAATCTTAAGCATCTTTGTAGGTGCCTTTTCTGCAAGTACATCTGCAACTGCACTTCCAAGTCCTCCGATGACTGAGTGTTCTTCTACGGTAACCACTTTGCCTGTCTCTTTTGCTGCTGCAATTACAAGTTCCTCATCAAGTGGTTTGATAGTGTGGATATTGATTACTTTTGCTTCAATTCCGTCTGCTGCCAACATATCTGCCGCCGCAAGAGTTTCTGCAACTTCAAGACCTGTTGCGATGATTGTCACGTCCTTACCTTCGCGAAGAACAATACCTTTTCCAATCTCAAACTTGTAATCTTCGTTGTCGTTGATTACCGGAACTGCCAAACGTCCGAAACGCATA
>JAZQSP010000181.1:0-8759 GCA_045630205.1 Faecalimonas sp.
ATTCTGCTTGAGTGTGTCAGAAACAAATACCCCTTCTTCATCATTTCCGATTTTTCCAATTGCCCGAACATCCATATCAGGGCAAATCTTTTTCATGTCAATTCCCACATTCGGCACGCAACCTCCGATTGCTTTTTGGAGACCTACAATCTGTGTTAATTCTCCACTCTGAGGATACGCTTTAATCTCGTTAATCTTATCAACGATTACCGTTCCTGCAATCGCAATCCCGTTTTTCTCATTCTTCTTAAATAACATAGCATTTCATTCCTTTTATTTTACAGAAATTCTTCAATTCTTCCACATAGTCTCCATAGCCTACCATCCAGTGATGTCCGATACCATTTGCCATAATCTCCTGGTTGATATCTTCTACATCCTTGTCAAAGCGGATTTTAACCGGATTCCCCGGGAATTCCATTCCACATGGAATTGCTTCACCTTTCATGATAGCCATACGGAACTGTTCTCCATGTCCGCAGATATTTACCGCTGTCACTGTGCCGGATTTCATTAAGAAACGGCTGCATACACCTGTCTCAGCCAGACGTACCGGTGCAAGCTCAATATCTCCTTCTGCAATGGAGAATCCTGAAGAACCGCAGTGTGCAAAAAGAATGGTATTTGCTTCTTCATCTAAGTAAAGCAAATCTGTATTATTAACCGGCTTTTCACTGAGCTCATATAATAACTTCATAGTAAGAGCGTTGGTCACATCACCTTCACAAGAAGCTACCACTCCTTCTTCTGCCAAAATAGAATAACCAAGGCATACTTTACCCATATAGGTCGTATAGCATTTTACTGACAATGCTTCCAGTGCATATTCATCTGCCAATGCACGCATAGCCCCGTAATACTTCATGGATTCCAACATATCTTCTTTTGACGAGAGAACCTTGCATGGTCTTAGAAGTTCTTTCTTCTCTTCCAACAACTTCTCCGCATCCTCATCAGACATAGCTACCACTTTTTCCGTCATTTCTTTTTCATCTAAATTCACTACTCTGGCACCCAATTTCTGTTTGATTGCAAATTCATCATAAGCAATCTCTGTCATACCTTTTACACGACCGCCGATTGCACCAATTCTAACTTTTCCCATGCAGTTTGCCAATGAATATGCTGTTGCAATCTGTTTCGTCTTCTCTGCGCATTTCTTGTTATCTGCATCTCCATAGATAAACTCATACGTTTTCCCAATATCTGTAAATACCGCACCTATCTGATGTGCACAGCAGAGGGAACCGGTATCAAATGCCGGGAACGCACGCAAAATAACCGGCTTATCAATATAAGATAATAAGTCCAAAAGATGATGGTCTTCACTCCAAGTAGCAATACAGATTAAAAGTACATCCGCATCTATATTCTTCAATGCTTCTGCTGCCTTTTTCACGGTGTCTAAATCATGCATGACAACACCCGCATTACTGCAATCTACTCCCATTTCAACTAAAGTTTGCACTGTCTGATTTAACAGATTCTCCGCATCATCAAATCCCACTTCAAACGGGCAGGCCAAACCTACCGCTGCAATATTTGCTTTCATACTATAGTACTCCTTTCATTACACCCTGTATAACTTCCAAGTCTCTTTATGCTCTGCACCCTCGCCCGGTGCAATTGTATAAAGAGGTGATAAACTCTCAATCTCTGCCATGTGTTGACAGAAAAACGTCTCGAATGACACGTCTCCATCCGGATAAAGCGCATTCTCCTTGAACTCATAACTTTTTTCAAATACAACATCCTTATTTACATACTGTACCGGACCTGCCGGATGTCCAACTCCGATTTTATATCGCTTGTCAATCGGAAGGTGTTGAATCTTAATCATGTCCTTTTCGTAGGTGGCTCTCTCATCTCCAAGATACGTATGATCCCACCATGAAATGCGATGCCAATGACTCATCCCGCCTTCGCGTTGTCCCAACGGAATATACTCGGTACCGCCCGATGCCACGACAGACACTGCCCATAAAGAACGGGTAATTGCTTCTGCGCCACAATTCTCAATCCTATGGATAAGATGCACACTTGCCTTCTCACCAAAAGAAATTCGGATACTCTTTCTGACACCTAGCCTTGCGTCTATACCTTGCGTTAATACAATCTCTTCCCCCTGAATCTCATATGTAATTGGTGCATTATCCGGGCAATACGTATCGTCCTTCTCAGGAGCAAGCCACAGCCTATGGCCACCACGAATTCGCCAACCGTCCTCCGTGCACAACTCCATCATTTCTTTTGGTTGCACGTAAAAAACATTTTCTTCACCTATGTACGAAAAATGCCCGATACGAATCCCATATTCCAACGGAACGATCAGTTGTACCACTCCATTATCAGCATACAAACTTCGCCCAAACTCAGGATGTATATTCTCTTCCCACTTCATAAGCATTCTTATGGAAGTACACGGTAAGGTACTACGCGGAATGCATCATTTGCCATACGGAAACCTTCCGCAAACTGTACACCGCACTGAATACCTCTGTACTTTGCAATGGTATAGTAATTCTCAAAGAAATCCTTGTCTGCCATGGTATCTTTGTAGTTGTCCTGCATCCAAGATATCTGACTCTTGTGTTCTCTGCACATTGCCATCTTAATTTCCATGGTATCTGTAATGTCTACATAATCTGTCGGAACAAACCCCAAACCGTTTACCGGCTCAAAATAAGCGATAATCGGAATCTTATCATAAGCAGGATTTTTTGTCTTAATCTTCTCAATTGGAATCATTACTGCAATGTCATTGATAATCTTACTTGTCAGTTCATGGTCCGGATTGTAGTCCTCCGGATTGTGTGTCAGTATCACATCTGCTTTGCAGTATCTTACCAAATCGATAAATGCCAATCTTGCTGCCTTGTCTTCAAAAAACATCTCATCATCATAATCCAGACAGACATACTCGGCGCCGATATGTGCTGCTGCTCGTCTCGCCTCTTCTTTGCGAATGGCTGCAATCTCTTCCATTGAAAGTGTTGCTGATCCAACATTTCCATTTGTTGCTGTTGCCGTAAATACCTTGTGACCCATTTTTGCATATTTTGCCAAAGTTCCGCCACAAGAGGTTTCAATATCATCCGGATGAGCTCCGATTGCTAAAATATTCATAACCTATACTTCCTTTCTTAATTTATAATTCATTTGTAAGCAAGAATTCTGCAGGTACATCTTCTTCGATATCTGAAAATCTTCCCGTCGGCTCATAGAAACAGTTGTCATTCACGTCATCATTGCACATAGACACTTCTCCAACCATTACCTTGCCTTTTCCTTCCTCACCCCAAAAACTGTGGTAAAGTCCCTGTTGCATGGTAATACTCTGTCCCGGTTCCAAGCGAAGTACGGTTCCTGCCGGTACGGTGTACTTACGAGAATCTGAATAAACGGTCACGTCTGATTCACGGTCCAACTCATTTTCTACACTGTTGTATACCTGAACCATCAGATTGCCACCGCCACGATTGATGATATCTTCCATCTTACTCCAATGGAAATGCATTGGTGTAACCTGTCCTTCTTCTACAACCATAATCTTCTCTGCATATGGTTTTGCATACTTGCCAAAGCAACCATTTCTGATTGTCATAAGGAACAGACCTTTTTTGTGGAAATCTCCACTTCCAAAATCTGTAACATCCCATCCAATCTGGCAGTCTTTCATCTCTGCATATTCATCAGAAAGATTCTTCCACTGGTCAATATTCCAATAAGCAAATGGTGGTAATTTAAATCCATTACCCTCCATGAATTTTCTGTTTTCTTTAATTAATTGATTCAGTTCACTTCTTTTCATCGTTTTCATTCCCCTGTTATGTTTTTATACAAAAAGGGGCACAGGTAAATCCGTGCCCCAAATGAATCCTATTATTTCATATAGAAAATTACACAAGTACAGAAACTTCCGTCTTCTGAAATAATCTCATAATCTCCAAAGTTAGCCGGGATAGCTACACATTGTAAACGTTCAATGCTTGTAGACAATTCTGGATTTGCTTTGCTGCGAATTGTAACATTATGTCCAACTGTAAGTGTAACAATCTGTAAATGCTCTCCTTGTGTTGTATATTCTCCACGGTTATCAAAGTAGATTCTTTCGATATCAAATGGCATTTCCGGTAAGCTTGAGAACTTATCCATCCAATATTCTTTTGTCCATTTTGTCACTTCTGCTCTTGCACGAAGATGATCTTTTACATAGTTTTCACGACGCCAGTGTTCATTGTCAAATGCATGCTCTAAGTGCATTTTTAATGGTTTACCTGTCATAGTCTTCTTTTCATCATCCCATGAATTACGTGCGAAGTCGTATTGGAAGAATGAGTACTCTGTACCTGCGATTGACGGGCTTGTATCCATTTCAAGTACCATCTGATTTCCGCCGTGACCATGTGTTGTTCCAGGTGGAATCAAATAGAGGTCACCCACGTTGGATTGCCAGTTGCAGATATATTCTTTCCAGTCTTCGATTGGAAGTAAGTTGTTAGATTCATAACATTTGTTTTCAAATGCTTCCAAATCACAGTCTTCCTTGAATCCCATCCATGTATTAGCGCCTTCGTAAGCTTCTGCGATATAGTATGTTTCATATCTTCCGAGTGGCTCATTGAAGTGGCTCTTTACGTAACGGCTGCTTGGATGATTGTGGATTGGCATAGAGATACGTTCTGCCGGTTGTTTATCCGGGAAGTATCCGTCATCCAACCAAATATCAAGTGGCCAGAGGTCAGGATAGTTTGTAGACATGTACTCACCTGTCACTTCTTTGTTGTGCTTCATTAAGTTGATTAACGGGAAGTTCAGCATCTTCTCTGCACCAAAGTCGATCACTACTGACATTTCAGGACCTGACATTTTATTCCATGCTGAGATTTCCAATCCCTTGATATCCCAAAGGTCTTTATGACGATATGCACCCCATGGACCCGGTTGGAAAATCTGAACCTGTTTGATTGGGTATTTAACAGCTGTTGCTACGATTTCATCATAACCTGCTTTTGTAACCAATTTGAGGTCTTCCAAATCATAAGATTCCAAATAGAAATCCATCTGTGTAAACATGTATTTTTTATGACGCCACAACAGATAGAAGTCATTGTAGTGGTATTCTTTCCAGTTGTACCATTCCGGTGCTTCTGTGTAACCGAATGGAACCAATTCGCCTTCCCACATCTTTAATTCTAAGCGTTGCATTGTTGTATCAAAATAGAATACAAATTCATAAGCATCTCTAAGTTCCGGTGTTGCAGAACCTGAACCATAAACTACTACCGGCTTGTCTGTCTTAGCAAGCTTCTCATTCATAGCCTTAACTGCATCCTTATCCTGAATGTCAGAAATTACACCTTCACCGTTTACATAACCGAATCCCGGGTCATCTGTGATATATGGTTGCTTGTACTCTGCAAGAGCTTCTTTTGATATGTACAATGTGCTTGCATCTACAAACTCACAGTCAACTCCACGATTTTTCATTTCTTCTGCAATAAATCCTACGATTGCCTGATAGTCTACTCCGTACCAACCATCAATCGCTACTGTTTTTGCACTTTGGATTTTGTCAGCAATAAATTTCACAACTTTGTCTGTTCCGAATACTGCTGAATCCTTTGTTGCCTGACTAACTTTAATGACGTTTTCCGCATTATGCTTGTCTTCATATAATGGCATTTTAGTTCCCTCCTGTGTGTATATTTTTTTATGCTTTTATTATACTTTTTTGCTCAATCTCTGAAAATGAACATACTTCCCTATTTGTTGCACTATCTTCCCGTAAAAGATAAAAAGTCATTGACAGGATTCTATTTTGTTGTCATTATGATATTAGATTATTGTGGGAGGGATATGCGTTGTTAGTCAATTATAATATAGAAAAATTAAAAGGTATCATGGATGATTTGTGCTCCGTAACCGGAATCAATTTTGAAATTTTGGATACAAATTTTCATTTTCTCTACCGTTGTAAAAATGAAACCCCATTTTGTACTACAATTCAAAAAACACCACTTGGCGCCAACAAATGCCTGTGTTCCGACACCAGCATTTTAGAAGAATGCAAGCAAAATCGTTGCTTCCAATCCCACATTTGTCATGCAGGATTAAAAGATGCTGCAACGCCGATTATTAAAAATGACGTGATTGTAGGATATATTGTAATGGGACAGATTCGTACCTCTTTTAAGACAGATGAGGTTCGTGAAAAGCTTTCATGGATGAATGAAGATATTGAAAAGATGATGGAATTCTATGAGGAACTTCCTCCTTTTTCTGATGCCCAAATTGATAGTCTAAGCAATCTTCTCTCTCATATTCTCTTTGAGAATGCGATTGAAATCGATTATAATGATTTTATTGCTTTCGCAACAACTTATATTAAAGATAACCTTGGCAGCGATTTGAGTATCCCGCATCTGTGCTCAGCTCTTCACGTTTCAAAAAACTTTCTATACAAAAGTTTTCATGAAAACAGAGGTTGTACTGTAAATGAATATATTAACAAGCAGAGAATAAAACAGGCTCAAAAGCTTCTGCGCGAAACCAATGAGCCTATTTATCATATAGCGGCATCCGTTGGGATACCGAATTATACTTATTTTTGTAGACTATTCAAGAAACTGACCGGCCTTTCTCCGATTGTTTATCGAAACGAATTATAATGGGAAGTGGACTACTTCCCAAGTTCCATCTTTTTCCTCCACATCTAAAACCAGAGGATGTTCATCAGCCCATACTTCCGGCCAATGAATGGCCATCTTTTTCTTGCCGTCAAAATCGTCAAAGAACATCGGATGACCGCCGTTATTATCAAAAATCGGTTTGTCCAGATGTCTCCATGTTCCATGAATACTTCCACTGTCTGACACGGCACCGAGTACTACGTAGTTAAGAGCCGGTATCGGTGACCACGCAAGCAAGAGGCGTCCGTCTGACAGCCTTGTCATAAATGGGCCGTCTGTTCCATAGCGGATACTGCTTTTCCCCATCCATTCACAAGGCGTAGGCGCATTCGCTGATAGCGGAGCGTCCAGTCCCGTAAATAACAGGAACGGCTCTCCCACTGCCTCTGTCAAATCCGCATTCATCTCTACCGCATAGATTTCTCCCAGATAATAGTTGCCCTCTTCAAAATAAGTATCCGGCCAATCATGCGAATACACCATATAAGGCGTTCCATTCTCTATATAGAGTGTCCCATCAATACAACTCTGGTCCAGTGGCGTCGCTGCGTGATTCACAACCGGTACAAATGTACCGTCCGGTGTATCACATACTGCTATCTGTGTCCCGCGAAGTCCATTCTCCCCTTTTACAGAAAAGAACAGATAAAATTTTGAGTTATAGATATGTACCTCCGGTGCCCACAAATCCTGCACACCCCAAAATTCAGGTGTTAATGTAAATATCGTGACCGGCCCCTCCCAGTTCTCCATATCGGTACTGCGGTACACATAGAGCGAAGTTTCTCCTCTGTCGGCACCGACTGTACCATACAGATAATAGACTCCTTCGTAAGGGACGATATACGGATCACGCATAGTAATCTCACGTAGTTTTATCATAATGCAATCTCCTTGCCTATCATTGTATATAGTTTTTCTTCCAACTCTTTGAAGCTTCCTTCCAACTCCTCATAACTGCATTTTGCCTCTACATTCCATGTCCGTTCTGCAAGCACCGAAAGGCGTTCTGCAAGAAACTTAAGTTCTACTGTGACGCCTTCTATTTCGTCCGCAAACTCTTTGCGAATGTCACCACTCCACGCATGCAATTGACCTCCTAATATCGGAGTAGACTCCGGACACTCATAGCCACTTTCCAAAAGAGGTGAGTCCGGATGAGTAGCCTTCCACTGATAGACAGACCATTCATAGATGTCCTTCGGAGTCCACATCGTATGCGGCGTCACCACATACATCGGATTCCAAGAGCAGTTAATCACCGGGAATCCCGCTTCCAACAAATCAGGAGTTAACTGGAAGAGGTTCTCCCACGACATCACATAGATGTCTTTGGAAATCTTATCGTTGGCTTCTTTTCCAAATCCTTCCCAGACGATTGGCTGTCTTCCCTGTTCAAAGCAGACATCTGCCATCTCCGAAATAAAATGAGCATAGAACTGTTCTGCCAGTTCTTTCTTATCTTGAATCGTCACATCAATGCCAACCTTTTCCCCATGAGCCAGACATTTCGGACATTTTGTCCATTCCACCATATCAATTGCCTCGTCACCACCGATGTGAATGTATTTCGAATGCGGAAACATCTCACAAAGTTCTCGAAACAGGTTCCTCATTGCCTCCATGGAATCTTCATGCTGACAGATAACGCCATTTGTTCCAAACAATTCGCCATAGCTTTCCGCAAAGCAGGTGCAATGTCCCGGGACATCCAGCTCCGGCACTAACTCCACACCGCGCGCATTGGCATACTCCACTAATGCATCTATCTCTTCCCTTGTATAAGATCGCCCTTCTGTCGAAAGCTTCGGATAAATGCTGCTCGGCAAGGTATATCCCTCATCATCCGTAAAATGTAACTGTAGAGAAGATGCCTTGTAAATGTAACACATATCCACAAACGCCAGAAGGAATGGGAATGGCCTGAAACTTCTCGATAAGTCCACCATCATGCCTCGATAGGTACAATCCGGTTTGTCTTCTATAGTAACTGCCGGAAGTAACACATTGCCATCTTTTATCTGCATGATTTGCAAAAGCGTAGCAAAGGCATGATTCACACCCGCA
>JAZQSP010000182.1:0-72801 GCA_045630205.1 Faecalimonas sp.
ACAAATTTAATAAAAGGAGTTGAACTGCATGAGATTTATTATTAGCGGAAAAAACATTGACGTAACGGATGGTTTACGGTCAAACATTGAGCAAAAGTTAGGAAAGCTGGAAAGATATTTCACTCCTGAAACAGAGATTATCGTGACGCTCAGTGTAGAAAAAGAGCGTCAGAAAATTGAAGTGACGATTCCGGTCAAGGGAAATATCATTCGCTCCGAGCAGGTAAGTGACGATATGTATGTTTCTATTGATTTGGTTGAGGAAGTAATCGAGCGTCAACTTCGCAAGTACAAGAGTAAACTGATAGACAAGCACCAGGAAGGCGGTAGCTTCCAGTCGGAATTCATGGAAGAGGAAGCAGAGCCTGAGGATGGTGAAATCAAGATTGTCCGCACCAAACGTTTCGGAATGAAACCAATGTTCCCGGAGGATGCATGTGTACAGATGGAATTACTCGGACACAATTTCTTCGTATTTAGCAATGCTGAGACAGATGAAGTGAATGTAGTATATAAGAGAAAAGATGGTGCCTACGGTCTGATTGAACCGGAATTTTAGGTAAGCATGCATATTTTGTAAAAAAAATAAAAAATTTTATAATGTGAAGTTCTAAATCAGAATCTCCCTTCATACACTGTTTATTGAATGAAAAGTACAAGACAGAGGAAGGGAGATTTTAAATTCATGTCAGATAAGATTATTGAAAACAATCAAGTCACTATTATTGGAGAGGTGGCTTCAGAGTTCACATTCAGCCACGAAGTGTTTGGAGAAGGCTTCTATATGGTGGAGGTTCTGGTAAAGCGCCTCAGCAGCTCGGACGACCGTATTCCGTTGATGATTTCAGAACGACTGATTGATGTGCATCTGGATTATACGGGAGAGTACATCATGGTCACAGGACAATTCCGTTCTTACAATCAACACGAAGAACAAAAGAACAGACTGGTATTATCCGTGTTCGTAAGAGAAGTTTCTTTCGTAGAGGAAGAAGTTGACGGAGCAAAAACAAACACCATTTTATTGGATGGCTATATATGCAAGAGGCCGATTTACCGCAAAACGCCACTTGGAAGGGAAATTGCAGACTTGCTCTTAGCAGTAAACAGACCTTATGGCAAATCCGACTATATTCCTTGCATTTGCTGGGGTAGAAATGCGAGATTCGCATCCGGATTTGAAGTGGGAGAGCATGTGCAGATTCTTGGCAGAATTCAGAGCCGTGAGTATGTAAAGAAGCTGACGGAGACAGAGACAGAGAAAAGAATTGCATATGAGGTTTCTGTGAGCAAACTTGAGTGTGTATTGGATTGACAGAACGTATAAATAGTGCTAAAATCCTGTAAGAGAAACGTTTACAATGGGTGTTTAGGAGGATGAATCATGGCTATTTTTACAGGATCAGGCGTAGCGATTGTTACACCATTTCATGCAGATGGAAGTATTAATTATGATAAATTAGAAGAACTCGTTGATTTTCACTGCGATAACGGGACGGACAGTATCGTAATCTGCGGAACAACCGGTGAATCTGCAACGATGACAGAAGCAGAGCATATCGAGTGCATCAAAAGAACAGTTGAGTTTACAAAAGGACGTATTCCGGTTGTAGCAGGAGCAGGTTCCAATGCTACATTCACTGCAATCGAGCTTTCCAAAGAGGCAGAGGAAGTAGGAGCAGATGGGCTGTTGCTTGTAACACCTTACTATAATAAATGTACACAGGCAGGGTTGGCAGCACACTATACAGCAGTTGCAAAAGAAGTTAAGATTCCGATTATTATGTACAACGTACCAAGTAGAACAGGTGTAAATATTGCACCTGAGACAGCTGCTTCACTCGTGAAAAATGTAGATAACATTGTCGGTATCAAAGAGGCATCCGGAAATATTTCACAGATTGCCAAGATGATGAGCTTGACAGACGGCAAAATTGATTTGTATTCAGGAAATGATGACCAGATTGTGCCGCTTATGTCACTTGGTGGTATTGGTGTTATTTCTGTGCTTGCTAATATTGCACCACAGGAAACCCATGACATCTGTGAAAAATATCTTATAGGCGATGTAAAAGGCAGTGCAGAATTGCAATTAAGAGCACTTCCTCTTATTAATGAATTGTTCAGCGAAGTGAATCCGATTCCGGTCAAAAAGGCAATGCAACTTATGGGAATCGATGCCGGTCCGCTTCGTATGCCACTGACAGAATTGACGGAAGGAAATACTGAAAAACTTGCGAAAGCACTGAAAGATTTCGGTTTGATTTAGGATAAAACAATGGTAAAGGTAATTATGCATGGCTGCAACGGTAAGATGGGGCAGGTCATTACAAAGATTATAAAAGAAGATGCGAATGCAGAGATTGTTGCGGGTATTGATAAATACATGGGCATTCCGAATGATTATCCGGTGTTCGAAAGTATTGAAAAATGCGATGTAGAAGCGGATGTAGTTATAGATTTTTCAAATGCAGCAGCCGTAGACGGTCTTTTGGATTACTGCGTAGAGAAGCAAGTTCCGGTCGTACTTTGCACAACAGGGTTGTCAGAAGCACAATTAGCTAGGGTACAGGAGGCAAGCAAGAAAGTTGCAGTACTAAAATCAGCAAACATGTCACTTGGCGTGAATATGCTACTCAAACTTTTGCAGGATGCAACGAAGATTCTTGCACCGGCAGGATTCGATATTGAGATTGTGGAGAGACATCACAATCAGAAGGTGGATGCACCGAGCGGAACTGCACTTGCAATGGCAGATTCCATCAATGCGGTACTGAATGATGAGTATACATATATCTACGATAGAAGTCAGGTTCGTCAAAAGCGTGACAAGAAAGAGATTGGTATCTCGGCAGTGCGTGGCGGAACCATTGTCGGAGAGCATGAAGTCATTTATGCAGGTGAAGATGAAGTCATTGAGTTCAAGCATACGGCACATTCCAAAGCAGTTTTTGCAAAAGGTGCAGTAGAGGCAGGAAAGTTTCTGAAAGGAAAAGAAGCCGGACTGTACAGTATGCAGGATGTGATTCAATTTTAAATGAAAAGCTTATCGCGGTTCGCGGTAAGCTTTTTTGTGAGGTGGCATAAAGCTAATAATTCTCGTGGCTGGGTATAGCGTGGTCGTATGACATGGTTTGTACCCACAAATCTTATTGAAAATAATAAAAACATACAAAAATTGCTGTTAGTATCTATAGGTTGCTTATAACTTGCTTTTAATACCCATGCTTTTCAGATTTCGTGGGTATAAAGAAGAGGATTATACAGTTTTATAGAAACTTTTTTGTTTAAATATGTCATTTTACTTGTGCTATTGCTTGTTTCTGGGTATGGAATCAACTTTGAAATTTTCTATACCCAGAAAGTTTGTTTAATTTAATAAAAATATGTAATATTCCTGTCATACAAAATAAAAGTATATATTTGCATGAAATGTTAATAATAAAGTCAAGAAGTAATTCTTAAAAATGATATTTCGTACATGAAAGGGAGACAAACATGAAAAAGTGGAAAAAAGCAATCTTAGCAATGTTATGTGTAGGAGTGGTTCTCGCAACAACAGCATGTGGTAACGCAAACGATAACGCAGGTGATGATGCAGCTAATAACACACAGACAGAACAGAAGGATAGAAACAACAATGATGTGACAGATGGTACAGACAATAAGGACAATGGAAACGGTGGAGTAGTAGATGACATCGGAAATGCTGCCGGAAATGCAATTGATGATATCGGAAATGGTGTGGAAAACATCACAGACGATATGACAGGTAATGGTAACAACACAAACGTTGGTGGAACAAGCAACGGGGGAAGATAAAAAATGCGATGCAATCTAGAAAAGGTTGCATCGTATTTTTGCATTTTGTCAAAAAAAGTGCTATACTAATACATATTTCGCGAAACGGAGAAAACCATGAAATTCAGACCATGTATTGATATTCACAACGGAAAAGTAAAACAGATTGTAGGTGGTTCGTTAAAGGACGAAGGAAATCAGGCGATTACGAATTTTGCCTCCGATTATAATGCTGACTTTTATGCCGCAACCTATAAGAAGGACGGACTTGTGGGAGGACATATTATTGTACTCAATTCTAAGATATCGGAGTATTATGAGGCGACGAAGGAGCAGGCAATGCTCGCACTTCGAACCTACCCGAACGGATTGCAGATTGGCGGAGGCATCGCGGCAGAAAATGCGAAGGAGTACATAGAAGCAGGTGCCAGTCATGTCATTGTAACATCGTATGTGTTCAAAGACGGAGAAATTCACTGGGAGAATCTGAAGAAACTGGTAGAGGCAGTAGGAAAAGAGCATGTGGTGTTAGACCTCAGCTGCCGCAGGAAGGACGGGAAGTACTATGTGGTGACGGACAGATGGCAGACGTTTACCAATGTAATAGTAGATGAAGACCTTCTAACAACCCTCGCGGAGTATTGTGATGAGTTCTTGGTTCACGGTGTGGATGTGGAAGGAAAGTCCTCCGGAGTAGAGTTAGAACTAGTAAAGATTCTTGCGGATTGGAACAAAATCCCGATCACATATGCAGGCGGAATTGGAAGCATGGATGACTTAAAAGAGTTCGAAAGGGTAAGTGAAGGAAAACTGGATTTCACTATCGGAAGTGCATTGGACTTGTTCGGTGGAAAAATTCTGTATGAAATCGTAAAGAATCTCTAAACTTAGTTGAACAAAAGTACAGAAAGTGTTAAAATAAAATTTACAGTAAAATTTGGCAAACAAGGAGTTAGGAATGAAGTTAATCGAAAAAATATTTGGAACACACAGTGAGAATGAGTTAAAAAGAATTCGTCCGATTGCTGATAAGATTGAAGCATTAGATGAACAGATGCAGGCGCTTTCAGACGAAGAGTTAAGGCATAAAACAGTTGAATTTAAAGAAAGACTTGCTAATGGCGAGACATTGGATGATATCCTGCCGGAGGCATACGCAGTAGTCAGAGAGGCTGCGTGGAGAGTGCTCGGTCAAAAGCATTACCGCGTACAGTTGATTGGTGGTATTATCTTGCATCAGGGACGTATCGCGGAGATGAGAACCGGTGAAGGTAAGACACTTACCTCTACATTGCCGGCATATTTGAATGCGCTGACCGGTGAAGGTGTACATGTTGTAACTGTCAACGATTACCTTGCAGACCGTGATGCCGGATGGATGGGTGAGATTCATCGTTTCTTAGGTCTGACGGTAGGTTGTGTATTGAATGAGATGTCAAACGATGAACGTCGTGAAGCATACAATTGTGATATTACTTATGTCACGAACAACGAGCTTGGTTTCGACTATCTGAGAGACAACATGGTTATCTACAAAGAGCAGTTGGTACAAAGAGGTCTTAAGTTTGCTATTATCGATGAGGTTGACTCGGTTCTTATCGACGAGGCCAGAACTCCGCTTATCATTTCCGGCCAGAGTGGCAAATCAACGAAGCTTTACGAGGCGGCAGATGTGCTTGCAAGACAATTGAAGCGCGGAGAAGCCAGCAAGGAATTCTCTAAGATTGATGCCATCATGGGTGAAGAGATTGAGGAGACCGGAGATTATATTGTAAATGAAAAGGACAAGCAAGTCAGTCTCACAGCAGACGGTGTGAAGAGAGTAGAAGAATTCTTCCATATCGACAACCTTGCAGATGCAGAACATTTGGAGATTCAGCATCATATTATCTTGGCACTCCGTGCACATAACCTGATGTTCAAGGACCAGAACTATGTGGTAAGCGAAGACGGAGAAGTATTGATTGTTGATGAATTTACCGGACGTATTATGCCGGGACGCCGTTATTCAGATGGTCTTCATCAGGCAATTGAAGCGAAAGAGCATGTGAAGGTAAAACGTGAGAGCAAGACGCTTGCAACCATTACCTTCCAGAACTTGTTTAATAAATTTGAAAAGAAATGTGGTATGACAGGTACAGCTCTTACCGAAGAACAGGAATTCCGTGACATCTACGGTATGGACGTTGTGGAGGTTCCAACGAACGTTCCGGTACAGAGAGTGGACCTTGACGATGCTGTTTATAAGACACAGAAGGAAAAATTCCTTGCGGTTGTCGATGAAGTGGCAAGGGCGAATGAGAAAGGGCAGCCGGTGCTTGTCGGTACGATTACGATTGAGACTTCAGAACTTCTTAGCAGACTCCTTAAAAAACGCGGTATTAAGCACAACGTATTGAATGCGAAGTTCCACGCGATGGAAGCTGAGATTGTTGCACAGGCAGGTGTGCATGGTGCAGTTACGATTGCTACGAACATGGCAGGTCGTGGTACCGATATCAAATTGGATGATGAGGCAAGAGCAGCCGGTGGTCTTAAAATTATCGGTACAGAGCGTCATGAGTCGAGACGTATTGACAATCAGCTCCGCGGTCGTTCCGGACGTCAGGGTGATCCGGGTGAATCCAGATTCTACATTTCTCTGGAAGACGACCTTATGAGACTCTTCGGTTCTGACAGACTGATGGGGGTATTCAACGCACTCGGCGTGGCGGACGGAGAGCAGATTGAACACAAGATGTTATCCAATGCGATTGAGACAGCTCAGAAGAAGATTGAAAATAACAACTTCGGTATTCGTAAGAATCTGCTTGAATATGACCAGGTTATGAATGAGCAGAGAGAAATCATTTACGAAGAGAGACGCCGTGTACTTGATGGTGAAAGCATGCGTGATGTCATCTACAATATGGCACAGGAATTTGTGGAAAAGGCAGTAGACCGCGCAGCATCCCCTGAAGTGAAGGCAGACGATTGGGATTTGGAAGGTCTTAACAAAGAACTTGTTGCATCGCTTGACTTTGAACCTGTCACATTAGAAGAAGTTGAGGGTATGTCTCAGAAGAAGATGAAAGAGATTCTCATGGAGCGCGCCGCTGCGAAATATGAAGAGAAAGAAGCGGAGTTTGTAGATGAGCAGATTCGTGAGATAGAGCGTGTTATTTTGCTGAAAGTGATTGATAGAAAATGGATGGACCACATCGACGATATGGATCAACTGCGTCAGGGTATCGGTCTTCAGTCTTATGGACAGAAGAATCCACTTGTGGAATACAAGATGCTCGGATATGAGATGTTCGGTGAGATGACAGAGGCAATCGCAGCAGATACCGTTCGTATGTTGATGCATGTTCGTTTGGAGCAGAAGGTAGAGAGAGAACAGGTTGCGAAAGTGACCGGAACGAATAAGGATGAAAGCCTTGCAAGAGCTCCGAAGAAGCGTGAGGAGAAAAAGGTATATCCGAATGACCCATGTCCATGTGGTAGTGGTAAAAAATACAAACAGTGCTGTGGCAGAAAATAGTGTAAAAGAGGTGAGAATGTGGTTGAATTAGATCAGTTTAAAAGTGTTTTAAACTCCTACGAAGAACCACTCAAAGAATTGAGGGATTCACTTTGACCTGTTTGGGAAAGAAAAACGGGTGGAAGAATTAGAGAAAAAAATCGAAGAGCCGGGTTTCTGGGATCATGCAGATATCTCTCAGCAGATTATGAAGGAACTGAAAGGTCTTAAAGATAGTCTGGAAAGAGCACATGGTCTTACGACTTCCTTTGAAGATATCGGTCTTCTCATAGAGATGGCTTACGAGGAAGAGGACGCAAGTCTGATTCCGGAGATAGAAGAAGAACTACAGACCTTTGAGAATGTGTTTGAGGAGCTTCGCATCCAGACACTTCTCTCAGGAGAGTATGATAAAGACAATGCAATTGTGACACTCCATGCGGGAGCCGGTGGAACTGAGTCCTGCGACTGGGCAAGTATGCTGTATCGTATGTATACGAGATGGGCAGAACAAAAAGGGTTTTCTGTGGAGGTGTTGGACTTTCTTGACGGAGATGTAGCAGGTATCAAGGCGGTTACGTTCCAGGTCAATGGAGAAAATGCATACGGCTACCTGAAGTCAGAGAAAGGTGTTCACCGTCTGGTGCGTATTTCACCTTTCAATGCAGCGGGTAAAAGACAGACATCCTTTGCTTCCTGTGATGTGGTGCCGGATATTGAAGATGACATTGACATTGAACTGAACGATGATGATTTAAGGATTGACACCTATCGCGCCAGTGGTGCGGGTGGGCAGCATGTCAATAAAACTTCATCGGCAATTCGAATTACCCATTTGCCGACCGGTATTGTGGTGCAATGTCAGAATGAGCGCTCGCAGCACAATAACAAAGAGAAAGCAATGCAGATGCTAAAGGCAAAGCTTTATCTGTTAAAAGAACAGGAGCAGGCAGACAAGGTATCTGATATTCGTGGGGAAATTAAAGAGATTGGATTTGGCAACCAGATTCGCTCCTACGTTATGCAGCCATACACATTGGTGAAGGATCACCGTACGAATGTTGAAAGTGGCAACGTCGCGAGTGTGTTGGATGGCAATATAGATTTATTTATGAATGCATATCTAAAGGGACAAAACAAGGAGGAAACTTAGATGATAAAGATAGCAGTATTGGGATATGGAACGGTTGGTTCCGGAGTGGTTGAGGTTATTCAGACCAACCAGAAGGTAATCAATGAAAGAGTCGGCGAAGAACTGGATATCAAATATGTGTTAGATTTGAGAGAATTTCCGGGAACTCCTGTGGAAAAGTTGATTGTTCATGATTTTGAGCAGATTGTCAATGATGAGGAAGTAAAGATTGTAGTGGAAGTAATGGGCGGAATTGAGCCTGCCTATACATTTGTAAAAAGAAGTCTTCTTGCAGGTAAGAGTGTTGCGACATCGAACAAAGCACTTGTTGCAAAACATGGTGCAGAGCTTCTTGCAATTGCTAAGGAGAAGAATATCAACTTCTTGTATGAGGCGAGTGTAGGTGGTGGTATTCCGATTATTCGTCCGCTGGCAGCGGCATTAACAGGTGATGTCATCGAAGAGATTACCGGTATTCTTAACGGAACAACCAACTACATGATGACAAAGATGTACAATGAGAATGCTGACTATGATGCAGTTCTTAAAGAAGCACAGGCAAGAGGTTATGCAGAGAGAGACCCAAGCGCAGATGTGGAAGGTCACGATGCATGCAGAAAGATTGCGATTCTGTCATCGATTATCTCAGGAAAGTTAGTAGATTTTGAAGATATTTATACAGAAGGTATTACAAATATTTCCTTAGATGATATCAATTATGCAAAAGCAATGGACATGAAGATTAAGCTGTTGGCATCGTGCAAGCGTTCAGGAGACAAACTTTGTGCGATTGTAGCGCCGCATTTGGTGTCCAAAGAGCATCCGCTTTACAACATTGAAGATGTGTTCAATGCGATTTTCGTAAAAGGAAATATGCTTGGTGATTCGATGTTCTACGGAAGTGGAGCAGGTAAGCTTCCAACTGCAAGTGCAGTGGTTGGTGATATTGTGGAAGCAGCGAAGAATCCAAATCGCAGCATGATGGCTACTTGGACATCTGAGAAGTTAGAATTAGAAGAAAAGGCTGATACAACAAAGCGTTTCTTTGTACGCGTGAAAGGCAGTGAGGCCGAACTTAAGGATGCGCTTGAGGTGGCATTCGGTGCAATCGAAGTTGTAAAATTGGAAGATAAAAACGACGAGTTTGGATTTGTGACAGAAGTGATGAGTGAGGGTGCATATGAGACCATGGCAGCAGGCTTCCCACAGATTTGCAGTATGATTCGTGTAAAATAAAAGGACGTGAGAGTGTGAAATACATCATAGTATTAGGAGACGGAATGGCAGATGAGCCATTAGAAGTGCTCGGAGGAAAAACGCCACTTCAGGTGGCAAAAAAGCCGGGAATAGATGTACTGGCAAATAAAGGAGAGGTTGGTCTTACCTGCATGGTGCCGGAAGGAATGGCACCGGGCAGTGATACAGCCAACCTGTCTGTGATGGGTTACGACCCGAAGATATATTATACAGGACGCTCACCATTGGAGGCACTGAGTATCGGTGTCGATATGGCGGAATCGGATGTGTCCTTCCGTTGCAACGTGGTTACCTTGTCTGAGGAAGAGGAAAATTACGAAGACAAGACGATTATCGACCACAGTTCCGGAGAAATCTCTACAGAGGATGCGAAAGTTTTAGTTGAGGCACTAAAAGAGGGACTTCAAAAAGAAGGCTATGAGTTTTATGTAGGAACTAGCTATCGTCATCTGTTATTACAGAAAGACGGCAAGGTGGTTGAATTGACACCGCCTCACGATATTTTGACAAAACGTATCGGAGACTATCTCCCACAAGATGAAGTGCTCCGTGAGATGATGAAGAAAAGTTATGATATTCTGGTGAATCATCCAATCAATGTGAAGCGTAAAGAGCAGGGATTAAACCCTGCAAATTCTGCGTGGTTTTGGGGTGCGGGCACAAGACCGGCACTGCAGTCCTTTGAGAAAAAAACAGGTAAGTGCGGTGCCATGATTTCTGCAGTAGATTTGCTCAAGGGAATCGCTGTTGGAAGTGACATGGATAACATAGAAGTAGAAGGTGCGAACGGCGGATTGCATACCAATTATACCGGCAAGATGGAAGCGGCAGTAAAGGCTCTCCTGGAAGACAATTATGATTTCGTCTATATCCACGTGGAAGCACCGGATGAGATGGGACACCAAGGTCTTGTCACTGAAAAGATACAGGCGATTGAAAATATCGATAAATTCATTGTGACACCACTCATAGAGAAGATGAACGCGTCAGGAGAGGATTACCGCATACTGGTACTTCCGGACCATCCGACACCTATTCGCGTGCGGACACACACAAGCGGACCGATTCCATATCTCCTTTACGACAGCACGAAGGAACTCGGAAATAGTTCCGGATATGATGAGTGCATCGCCAAAGAGAGTGGTATCATGAAGAAAAATGGATATCAGCTCATGGATTATCTGCTCAGTGACAGATAATTTCAGAAGTGATTATTGGGAGAAGTGTAGGGGAATAGATTTGGCAGCAACAATTAAAGATATTGCAAAACGGACAGGCTTAGGCTTGGCGACAATTTCGTCTTATCTAAATGGCGGAAATGTACGTGAGAAAAATCGAATATTGATCGAAGAAGCCATTGAGGAATTACACTTTGAGGTGAACGAAATTGCGCGTGGTTTGAAGACGAATCGAACAAAGATTATAGGGATTATCATACCGGAGTTGAATAATCCCTTTTTTTCTGAGGTGGTTGCGGAGATGGAAGATATTCTCCGAAATCATGGATATGCAACAATGCTTTGTGACTGCAGAACAGATGAAAAGCGAGAGGCAGAGGCCATTGAGTTTTTGAAAAAACGCCGTGTTGATGGTGTTATTTCTGTGCCGGTCACAACGGAAGTAACATATTTTCAGGGACTGCAAAAGGCTGGAATTCCTATTGTTACAGTTGACCGAAAACTAGAGGAGTTGGATTGCGACTGTGTACTTGTAGATAACCGCGGAGGAACGAAGAGTGCAGTAGAACGGTTGATTCAAGCAGGACATCAGAATATCGGTATTATTACCGGGAAAAATGATGTGTACACAACGAAGGAACGTCTGTTGGGATATTATGATGCGCTGGAGGCGGCAGGTATAGCGCGTGATGACAACCTGATTGCAAATGGACAGTTTACGATTCGAGGTGGAGCCAGTGCGCTCAAGGAACTGGTTGAGAAGAATGAGAAAATGACTGCTGTGTATGTGTGCAACTATGAAATGATGATTGGAGCTATGATTGAGGTGAACGAATTGGGAATTTGTATTCCGGAGCAATTGTCATTTATCGGATTTGATAATATTGAGTTTGCTAAGGCATGTGTGCCGAGACTTTCTATTGTTACCCAACCGATACAAAACATTGCAAAAGAGGCGGTGAATTGTATGCTTGAGAGATTGGAGAATGGCAAACAAACGCCGGCGAATACCATCAGTTTGCCTACTGATTTCTTAGAAGGAAAATCTATCCAAGCGTGGAATTGACAATTGAATAAAGGTATTATAAAATATTTTTAAGAAAAAACCGAAACGTTTCGGTTTAATAAAAGGAAGCATTATTATGAAACGTTCAGAAATTAACAAAGCATTAAAAGAATTAGAGGCAGCTTGTGAGAAATATCACTGCTATTTGCCACCATTCTGTCACTTTACACCGGAAGAATGGCAGAACATCGGTCACGAATACGATGAGGTACGCGACTGTATGCTTGGTTGGGATATTACAGATTACGGTCTGAATGATTTTGATAAGTTTGGATTCTCGCTCATTACCATTCGCAACGGTAATCGTGCGATGGCGGATAAATATCCGAAAGTGTATGCAGAGAAACTGTTATATTTAAAAGAGGGGCAGTATGCACCAAATCATTTCCACTGGTACAAGACAGAAGATATCATCAATCGCGGTGGCGGAAATGTGTTGATTCGTGTATACAATTCTCTGGAAAATGAGGAGATTGATTACGAGTCTGACGTTACTGTACATACAGATGGAAGAACTTATACCGTTCCGGCAGGTACACAGATTCGTCTGACACCGGGTGAAAGCATTCATGTGCAGCAGTTCCTGTACCATGATTTTGCAGTGGAAGAGGGAACGGGCCCTGTACTTCTCGGTGAAGTAAGTCAGTGCAATGATGATAATACAGATAATCGCTTCAATCCGCCGGTTGGAAGATTCCCTGAGATTGAGGAAGATGAAGCACCATATCGTCTGCTTTGTAATGAGTACCCGATAGCAAAGTAGGAAGCGAGGTAGTAATAATGGGAAAAAGATTTGACATTTTAACACTGGGTGAACTTTTAATTGATTTCACACATAATGGAATCAGTAGTCAGGGAAATGGCCTTTTTGAGGCAAATCCGGGCGGCGCAGTCTGCAATGTGCTTGCTATGATGAATAAACTGGGACACAGTGCTGCCTATATGGGAAAAGTGGGAGATGACATTTTCGGTCATCTTTTGAAGAAGACGCTTGAGGAAGTTTCTATCAATACAGAATATATGTTAATGGACAAAGACGCACGTACAACGCTGGCTTTTGTTGCAAATGATGAGACAGGGGACAGAAGTTTTTCTTTTTACCGCAATCCTGGGGCAGATATGATGTTTACAGCGGATGAGGTAAATGAAGAGGCGATTGCTTCGTCAAGAATCTTTCATTTTGGAACGCTTTCCATGACACATGAGGGCGTGAGAGAGGCGACAAAAAAGGCTCTTAAGGTTGCAAAGGAGAATGGTGTACTCATTTCCTTTGACCCGAATCTTCGGGAATCCTTGTGGGATTCTTTGGATACTGCGAAAGAGCAGTTTGCTTACGGCATGCAGTTCTGTGATGTGCTGAAAATCTCAGATAATGAGATTCAGTGGTTTACCGGAAAAGAGGATTATGAGGAGGGTGTGAAAGTTCTTCAGGATACCTATCACATTCCATTGATTTTCCTTTCGCTTGGAAGAGATGGCAGTCGTGCGTATTATAAAGGAATGAGAGTGGAGGTTCCTGCATTTATACAGGAGAACACGATTGAGACAACCGGAGCCGGAGATACATTCTTCGGAAGTGCGTTGCATTTTGTTCTGGAAAAGGGACTTGAGAACCTGAGAGAGGCTGATTTGACGGATATGTTGACGTTTGCGAATGCGGCTGCTTCAATTATTACCACAAGAAAGGGTGCGCTGAAAGTTATGCCGTCCAAAGAGGAAGTTGAGGCATTGCAAAAACGATAAAAAGTGGTATACTGTAGTTAAAATATGTTTGCGAGGAGGAATTCTTATGAATCCATATATTGGTCATGAAAGCCAGATTAGAGGCATCGAGGAGCATCGTTTGGTTGGTGGAAAAGGTGATGGCATGCGCCTGTATGAGGTTAACAACGGGAAAGGGCTTATGCTTACAGTAACACCTGACAGAGGCGGAGATATTATGCGTCTTCGTTACAAAGGCATGAATTTAAGTTATATGTCACCGTGTGGATACGTTGCACCTGCTTACTTTGATAAAACGGGAACAGAATGGTTACGTTCATTTACGGCAGGTTTTTTGACAACATGCGGATTGGAAAATGTGGGTTCGCCAAATGAGGATAATGGTGAAGTGCTTTCACTGCATGGATCGTTGGCTAATTTACCATGCGAGAGGGCTTATTGGACCGAGGAAGAAGGCAAATTTGTTATACATACGCTCATTAAGGACGAAGTGATATTCGGAAGAAAGTTTCAGTTTGCGCGCGAATTGATTGTGTCAACAGAAGAGAATGAATTCGAGATTCATGATACAATTACCAATACCGGTGACCAGGTACAGCCGATGGAGATTCTGTATCACATGAACATGGGGTATCCGTTACTCGACGAAGACAGTGTAGTTGAGATTCCGTCAGCAGAAGTGGTTGCAAGGGATGACCATGCGGCGAATGATATTCAGAATTGGATGAAGATGCAGAAGCCGACAGCAGGATATCAGGAGCGATGCTATTATCATAAGTTTGCAGATGAGAATGGAAAAGCTTCGATTTACCAACCAAAACTCAATGTGGGAGTGGAAATCGATTTTGACGCGACACAGTTGGATGGCTTTGTCGAGTGGAAGATGATGGGTGTTCGTGATTATGTTCTGGGTCTGGAATGTGCCAATTGTTATGCGGATGGTCGCAAGGTGATGCGTGAGCAGGGAATGCTGAAGTTCTTAGAACCGGGAGAGAAGAAAGAGTACAGAGTGAAGGTACGGATAGTTGAATAGTACAGGCGGTGGTTTCGAACCACCGCCTGATTTTATAACACAGAATTCATCTATTAACAATCGCAACTTTTCGGCATATCGAATTCCGGATTAAACGCATAGAAGTTCTTGCTATCCAATTTATCCTGTACAATTCGAAGACTTTCACCAAATCGCTGATAATGCACAACCTCACGTTGACGAAGAAAACGAATTGGGTCGCAGATTTCAGGATCGTTAATCATACGAAGGATATTGTCGTAAGTGGTGCGGGCTTTTTGCTCTGCAGCCAAGTCCTCGTGCAGGTCTGTGATTGGGTCACCTTTTGACTGGAAGTAGGTAGCGGTAAAAGGAGTACCGGAAGCTGCTTGTGGCCAAAGTGCAAGTGTGTGATCCACATAGTATTTATCAAAACCATATTTTTTGATTTCTTCTACAGACAGACCCTTGGTAAGTTGATATACGATGGCACAGATCATTTCCATGTGCGCAAGTTCTTCGGTACCGATGTCCGTGAGGATTCCCGTTACTTCCTTATAAGGCATGGTGTAACGTTGTGACAAATAACGCATAGAAGCAGCTAATTCTCCGTCAGGACCGCCGAACTGGCTGATGATAATCTGTGCTGCCTGCGGGTTTGTCTGTGTAATTTTTACCGGATACTGTAAACGTTTTTCATAATTCCACATAAACTAACATCCCCCTTCCTGCCATGGCCATGGCTCATTAATCCAACTCCATCTGTCAGCACAAGATTCCTTGGTGGTGTCAATGGTAAGCGGACCATAATATTTTGCATATTCCTCCAGTGCCTGATTGCGAAGGCTGCTGTACTCGTGGAAATAAGCGAGAGCCTCTTGGTCGTCCGGATGGGTATCTAAGAACAACTGTGCCTCCACTACTGCAAAACTGACAGCATTTATCCATTGTAACAAATCTTTTCTACATTTTCTGTCACTCATCTTTTTACGCCTCCTCTTCCTAAGAATGGCTTATCGAGTTCACAGAAAATTGTTCCGTGATGCAGTGCTTTTTCAACTTCATAGATATCTCTCCATGTCTGCCACGGAACATACGCCATTGCAAGTGCTTTGTCGTTCCACACGTCGCGTCGCATAGTATGTGTTGGTGCATGCATGGTTCTGTAATTGTTGTATGGCATTGTATTGTTTCTACAATTTGACATAAAAGCATTTCCTTTCTTAATATACTCTAATATAATGTATGTATTTTGTGAAAATCCGTGATTCCTTTTCAGTTGCAAATCCCTAAAGAAATCGTTATAATGAACAGTATGAGTATGTAGCATATTTGATTGGGGAGTTTGAATATGGGAGCGAAAAAAGAAAAAGGGGCAAAAGTGCATTATTTTGATTACAGTCTGCTTGCTATCGTAATCTTTCTGATGTGTTTTGGTCTCGTTATGTTATATAGTACAAGCTCATATGATGCACAGTTGCAACTGGGAGATAGCATGTATTATCTGAAACGCCAGGTGGTTTTTAGTGTATTGGGATTTGGCGGCATGCTGTTTTTGGCGAAATTGGATTATCATTTATTTGCGAAGTTGGCAAAACTTGCATATTGGGCTGCCATGGTTGCGATGCTTCTGGTTTTGACGCCACTGGGGGTGGAGTTTAACGGGGCCAGAAGATGGCTCCAGATGCCATTTAAATTAACCTTGCAACCGTCAGAGATTACAAAGATAGCAGTGATTGTGTTTATCCCGCTTTTAATATGTAAGATGGGAAAACATATTAAGGACATGAAGACTCTTGCAAAAATATTTGCGTGGGGTGCAGGCGCGGCGGCAGGTGTTTATCTGTTTACAGACAACCTAAGTACAGCGATTATCGTAATGGGAATCGTATGCGTGATGATTTTTGTAGCTCATCCGAGGACGGCACCGTTTTTGGTGCTTGCCGGAGGTGGACTTGGACTGATTGGTGTTGTGGTAAAAATATTAGATACTGCGATGGATACAAGTGAGAGTTTCCGACTTCGAAGAATTTTAGTATGGCTTCATCCGGAAGAATACATATCAGAAGGTGGTTTCCAGGTGATGCAGGGCTTATATGCAATTGGTTCCGGAGGATTCTTCGGAAAAGGTCTTGGGAACAGCGCGCAGAAGATGATTATCCCGGAGGCACAGAACGATATGATTCTGTCAGTTATCGGTGAAGAGTTGGGTGTGTTTGGTGTGCTCGTGCTTCTGACCATGTTCGGTATTCTGTTGTATCGCCTGATGTTTGTCGCACAGAATGCACCGGATATGTATGGGGCTCTTATGGTGACAGGTGTGTTTGCCCATATTGCGCTGCAGGTTGTATTAAATGTGTGTGTTGTACTCAATGTGATTCCGACAACCGGTGTTACATTACCGTTTGTCAGCTATGGAGGAACCTCAACGGTGTTTTTGATGGCGGAAATGGGAATTGCACTTAGTGTTTCGAACAGAATAGAGTTTGACGAATAAGAAAAAAGATGATATAATCATACTATTATAGCAATGGAGGACTAACTTGAGATGAGTCAGGAAAAAGTAAACAAATATAAAGAAGAAAAAGCGAATCGTAAAGAGACAATGAAAAAAGCAAAACGAGCATCGCTCGTTCGCAATATTGTTGCAAGTGTTGTGCTGGTGGCAGCAATCGGTTGGGTAGGATATTCAGGGGTTGCATATATTATCAGACATCGCCCACGTCCGGAAGTAGGAGTGAACTACACAGCAGTAAATGACTATGTACAATCTCTTACAGCAGAAGCAGTAACTGAATAATTATGAAATGCCGGGATTGAGATTTGTGTAAAATTTCAATCCTTTTTTTATTAGAAAAAACAGGATGGTCTTGACATTATACTTAGGCTCATATATAATACAAATACGTTTGCGAACCAGACATGTGACATCAGGGCTTGTACTGGTTTCGACGGGGGTTTTGAAGTTGAGGAAGCCATCCGCGGGACGGGACCGCGTAACAATCCGTACTTTAAAATTAAACGCAAACGATAAGTTAGCATACGCTGCCTAGTAGCAGCAGTCGGCCTTAGGTCGCTCACTGCTTAAGTTACCGGCTTCAACGAGGTGAGGCACTTCGTCTCTAAAGCTTTGAGGGGATGGAAGAATTTATGAAGCTACTAAAGTCATCAGCCTGTCATTAGGCGGGTGATGGAGGGAATGTCAAAATAATGACTGTGATGGGAGACGCCTTGATGAATGGGCTTTCGGACAGGGGTTCGATTCCCCTCAGGTCCACTGAAAAGAAGAGAGCATTTTGATATGCTCTCTGTTTTTATGTTCCATATTTATTGTTGGAGCTTACCTCTCTATAAATTGGTAGAGAAAACCAATATATTATTTTCATAAAATTAGAGAAAAAATGTTTAAGTTATGTTAAAATATAAACAATAACATTGTGTTAGAAAAAAGTGGAAAGGAAACTAGTATGAGAAGAATTGAGAAGTTGATGCAAGGCTGGAGCTTTACAGGCCGCGATGGCAACAGACAGGCTGTAAGCTTACCTCATACATGGAATGAAAAAGACGGACAGGATGGTGGCAATGACTATTACAGAGGTACGTGTGTCTATGATAATACATTTGCAAAACCGCAGTTCGACGATGAGACAGAGCGTGTTTACCTGCAGTTCCATGGGGTGAATGCGAGTGCAAAGGTGATTTTGAACGAAAGAGAAGTGACGGAGCATCATGGCGGTTATTCTACTTTCCGCGTGGATGTGACGGATGAACTGGAAGATGAGAATCAGATTGTAGTGGAAGTGGACAACAGTGTGAATGACCGCGTGTATCCGCAGAAAGCAGATTTTACCTTCTACGGCGGAATCTACCGCGATGTAGAATTCCTGATTGTAAAGAAGGAACACTTTGATTTAGATTATTACGGTGGTTCGGGAATTCGATACACAACAGAGGTCCACGGAAAAAATGCTGATGTCAATGTGACTACTTTTGTAAATAAGGAAGCAAAGGCTTCTGACGTGAAGGTAGTGGTAGAACTTTTGGATGCAGAGGGAAATGTGGTTGCAGAAGAGGAAGGTATAGAAGTAACTCTTCATGTTCCGAAAGTGCATCTTTGGGATGGGCTTGATGACCCGTATCTGTATCAGTTAAAGGCAACGATGTATAAGTCCGGCAAGGAAGTGGACGAGATTACATGTAATTGTGGCGTAAGATTTTTTGAATTCAGCCCAAAAGACGGATTTCATTTAAATGGAAGACATTATCCGCTTCACGGGGTATCTCGCCATCAGGATTGGAAAGATATCGGGAATGCGATTGGTACAGCCAACATGGAACAGGATATGGAATTGATTCGTGAACTGGGTGCCAATACAATTCGTTTGGCACATTATCAGCACGACCAGTATTTCTATGACTTGTGTGATAAGGTTGGTATGATTGTATGGGCAGAGATTCCATATATTTCAGAACATATGCCAAAGGGCCGGGAGAATACATTTTCACAGATGAAGGAATTGATTGTACAGAATTACAATCACCCGTGTATTGTAACTTGGGGTGTTTCGAATGAGATAACCATTTCCGGACGAAGATATAAGAAGGACATGCTGGATAACCATCGTGCGCTGCAAAAACTTGTGAAGGAAATGGACCCGACCAGACCGACGACACTTGCATGCTTTGCGATGTGTCTCCACTTTAATCCTGTGGCACATATCACGGACTTGGTTGGATGGAACCTGTATCTCGGATGGTATGTTCCATTCTTATGGTTAAATGATTTGTGGATATGGTTCTGGCATCTATTGTATCCGAACAGACCACTTTGTTATTCAGAATACGGTGCGGAGGGTATGCCAAATCTCCATAGTGCGAAACCGAGACGTGGAGATAACACCGAGGAATATCAGAACAAATATCATGAATACATGTTAGAGTGCTTCAAACGCCACCCATATATGTGGGCACACTATTACTGGAACATGTTTGATTTCGCTGCGGATGCAAGAAATCAGGGCGGTGAGCCGGGTATGAATCACAAGGGTATGATTACCTTCGACAGAAAAGTGAAGAAGGATGTATTCTATCTGTATAAAGCATACTGGACAGACAAGCCATTTATATATATGGCGGGTAAACGATATGAATATCGCACCGAAAAGGTAACGGAAATTACAGTGTACTCCAACCAGAAGGAAGTATCACTTTATAATAATGGAAAACATGTGGCAACGAAGAGCGGAGAACATGTTTTCAAGTTTAAACTTCCAATGGAGGATACGAACCGGTTAGAAGTGCGTGCCGGCGAGTTTAAGGACAGTGCTGTGATTTACAAAACGGACAAGGTAAGACCGGAGTACAAACTGAAAAAAGGTGACAGCTCGAACTGGATGTAGCTGAATAAAAAGAAAGGAAACAAAAAAATGGAAGTAACAAGAAAAGAAAAGAAAGCTCAGAAAAAAGTTTTCAAAAAGGCTCTTAGAAGAGCGAGAAGACCGTGGAAATTCCTCACATTGCTGGCAGGACCACTTGCAGTTATCTTAATTATTGCAACGGTTGTTGTAACGATGTTTGATAATACCATGGCACTGTTCCTTGGCGGAACATTCTGGGAACTGGAAAATGCAGACGCAGAAGCAGTTTACTACGAAGGAGACTATAAGACAGAAGAAGAGAGAACGAAGAAAGGTGCTGAGCTTGTCAAACAGGTTGAGGCAGAGGGTGCATCTCTTCTTATGAATGAAAACAAGGCACTTCCTCTTGCTGAAAAAGCAAAGGTTAGCTTGTTCTCAACATCGTCTGTAAACATCGTATATGGTGGAACAGGTTCAGCAAACGTAGATACTACAAAATGTGATGATTTAAAAACTGCATTGGAAAAAGAAGGATTTGCAGTGAATAAGACATTGTGGGATTTCTATTTAACAGGCGATGCTGCAAAATATACTCGTGAAGATGCAGGTGCTACAGCACAGGATTCGCAAGGAAGCGGAGGATATGGTACTGCAGAGATTGTAGAGGCTCCGTGGAAGGTTTACACCAAAGACGTATTAGCGTCTGTAGAAGATTATGGTGATGCGGCGATTGTTGTATTGTCACGTATCGGTGGTGAAGGTGCGGATGCTTATCTTGACAACACGTTAGAAAATAGTACCAACAATGAAAAAATGAACTACAACTATCTTGCATTAAGCCAAGATGAAAAAGACATGTTGGCCGGAATCAAGGAAATGAAGGATGCCGGAAAAATTAAGAAGGTAATCGTACTTATCAATACATCAAACGCACTTCAGGTTGATTTCTTGAAAAATAATGAGTACGGTGTGGATGCAACACTCTGGATTGGCGGAGTAGGACAGACAGGGCTTAACGCAGTGGCTGAGATTTTAAGCGGCAAGGTAAATCCATCAGGAAGTCTCCCGGATACTTACTGCTATGACAACTATTCAAGCCCTGTGATGCAGAACTTTACCCCTATCGTATACGAGGGAGACACAAGCAAGATTCCTGGACATGCAGACACATACATGCTTTATCAGGAAGGTATCTATGTGGGATATAAATATTATGAGACACGTTACGAAGACTATGTAATGGGCAAAGGAAATGCTGGAAAATATGCTTATGCTGATGACGTTGCATTCCCATTTGGATACGGTCTCAGCTATACAGAGTTCGAATACAGCAACATGTCATTAGAATATGATGCAGAGAAAACAACATATACTATTAAGGTTACTGTAACAAACAAAGGTGATGTAGCAGGTAAGGAGACTGTTCAAATCTACGTTTCCAGCCCATACACACAATATGACATTGATAATAAAGTAGAAAAAGCTTCTGTATCCTTAGTAGGCTTTGATAAAACAGATATCTTAGAGCCGGGCGCTTCAGAAGAACTTACGATTGAAGTAGACGGCGATTATGTAGCAAGCTATGATGCATACGGCGCAGGCACATATATTTTAGATGCAGGTGATTATTACTTCACAGCAGCTACAGATGCTCACAATGCAGCGAATAACGTATTGGCAGCAAAAGGTTATACAGCAGAAAGTACAGAAGGCCGCATGGATGCAGCAGGAAATGCTTCCTTAGTAGCAACATGGAACAATCCGGAGTTAGATACAACAACTTATGCAACAAGTGATGCAGGAACAGAGATTAAGAACCAATTAAGCTCTGCAGACCCTAACTTAAACGAAGAAGTAGGAACAAAGGTTACTTACCTTACACGTAACGATTGGGAAGGTACAATGCCAAGTCTTGAAAAGACAGTGAAGATTGCACTCAACGATTATTTGGTGAAAGGTCTTCAGGATCAACAATACGCTACAGATGCAAAAGCTGAGGTAAAGATGCCGACACTTGGCGCTGATAATGGTTTGAAACTTTACGATATGATTGGACTTGACTATGATGATCCGAAGTGGGACGAACTGTTAGACCAGTTAACATTTGCGGAAATGGTTTCTTTAATCGGAGATTCCTTCCACTGGACAATGCCGGTATTATCTGTACAGGCTCCTGGTACTCGTGATGAAAATGGTCCTCAGGGATTAACAGTTGCATTGTTTGGTAGCCAGCTTGGTGTTCAGACAACAGCACTTACATCAGAAGATGTACTTGCAGCTACATTTAATAAAGACCTAGTATATGAAATCGGTAAAATCGTAGGAAATGACTGCTTGGATGCAAAGGTTACTTTCCTTTACGGACCTGGTGCAAACATCCACCGTGCTCCATACAGCGGACGTAACTTCGAATACTATTCAGAAGACGGAGTCCTTTCATCAGAAATCGGAAGATATGAAGTACAGGGTATCGAAGAAAAAGGTGTTCGTGTAGTAATGAAGCACTTCGCATTAAATGACTGTGAACAAGACAGAATTGGTCTTGGTGTATGGTTAAACGAGCAGGCAGCACGTGAGATTTACTTAAGAGCATTCCAAGGTGCATTGGAAAAATCACAGGCAGGCGGCAACGGTGTTATGATGGCTTACACTCGTTGGGGTACAGAGTGGTCAGGTGCTAATGAAGGCCTTGTCAAAGGCGTTATGAATGGTGAATGGAATTGTAATGGACTCCAGATCACTGACAACGTACTCAATTCTATGGTAAATGGTATTGAGGGTGTTATGGGAGGAACAACCACATACGACTCTATGCTTGCATTTATGATTACAGGTAAGAATGGTTTGGCAGGTTATGAAAACGACCCTGTAGCAGTTACTGCTATGAGAGAAGCTTGCCACCACAACTTATATGCAATTGCAAACTCACAGGCAATGAACGGAATCGGAGCAGATACAACAATTAAGGCAGTACAGCCAAGCATTATCGGAACCTGCAAGAGGGCAGCGATTATCCTTAGTGCAATCTTTGTAGTATCACTCGTGATGTGGATTTTGAAGGTTCGCAAGTTCAAACAGACAGAAGCTTATGCGACTTATAAAGAATTTAAAAAATCTTTGAAAAACAAGTAAAACGTAATAAGAAGGTATATTACATGGAAAATGAAAATGTAGTGACAAAGCAGGGAACGAACCGTGCAAAACTGTACCAGTTGGTTCTGTTCCCGATGAATAATGGTGCGACAAATGTTTATTACATTTTGACACTGAATTTTATCGCATACTATGCAAGTGGTGTGCTCGGGTTATTGGTTGCATTTGCAACATCAATGGTTACGTTTATGCGTCTTTTTGACGCAGTAACCGACCCAATTATCGGCGCGCTGATTGACAAGACAGAGACTCGTTTTGGTAAGTTTCGGCCATTTATGATTCTCGGCAATCTGATTATGATTGTCAGTGCAATCCTGTTGTATTTTGGTACACGTTTGATACCGGAGGATATGACGGCAGTGAAGATGGTTCTGTTTGTTCTGTTCTACGCGCTCTATGTTATTGGATATACATTCCAGACAGCGTGTACACGTTCCGGACAGACGTGCCTCACAAATGACCCGAATCAGAGACCACTCTTTACTGTATTTAATACAGTTGCGAGCCTTATCGGTATGGGACTTGTACAGTTCCTCGCACCAATCTTACAAAAAAGCCTCGGTGGATATAATAGTACGGGATTCTATGATTTCATGATTCCGCTCTGTATTATCGTTTCATTTATCATGACGATTTTAGCAGTCATCGGTATTGCTGAAAAGGACAGACCGGAATACTGGGGCATTGGTGGAAAACAGGAAAAGGTAAAGATAAAAGAGTATGTTGCAATCTTGAAAGACAACAAAGAATTGCAGCGACTGATGGTTGCCGGTGCGGGATGTAAGTTAGCATTCTCAATCGCAACCGGTATGCCGGTACTGTGTATGTTATATGGCGGTTTGATGGGGAACTATGACGGACTGTATCTGCCGATGATGATTGTCGGATATGTGTTCTCAGCACCGTTCTTCCTATTGACTGTCCGCACTTCTCAGAAGCATGGACAAAAGGCATCTCTGATGACTTATGTAAAAGTAGCACTCTTTATGTACGTGGGCGTACTTGCATTGCTTCTGTTATGGCAGAATGGAGTACCGGGACTTACACTTTCGCTGATAAGTGGCGGTAAGCTTACCATCAACTTATATACCATCGCATTTATCCTGTTCTTTGGAATCGGATATGGCGCATACTATGCGACGGCAGATATGCCAATTCCGATGGTTGCTGACTGTTCGGATTATGAGACATGGCGAAGCGGAAAATATGTGCCGGGTATCATGGGTACCTTGTTTAGCTTGGTAGATAAGCTGGTATCTTCATTGGGTACGGCAATCGTAGGCGTAGTAGTAGGATTTATCGGATTCACGAAGGAACTTCCGGATGCAGACGTTGCATATGTACCGGGTATGAAGGGTGTAGTTATTATCTTATTCTGTATTGTTCCGATGGTTGCTTGGATTGCAACATTGTGGGCGATGAAAGGTTATAAATTAACCGGTGCAAGAATGAAAGAGATTCAGGAAATCAATGCAAGACGTAAAGATGCTATTGCAGGAGGAATGAGCCTCGAAGAAGCGATGGAGAAGATACAATAAATATTTAGGGAAAAAGTGCAATAGTTGGTTATTGCACTTTTTTTTTGTGGCAAAAATTAGTATAATAGAAACACAATTTCGACATAAATCTCTGTTAATATACCAATAGAGATTGTAAGAGGTGCGGTTATGGAAAAGATTAAGATTTTAATAGTAGATGATGAGAGCAGAATGAGGAAACTGATTCGTGACTTTTTAGAGAGAGAAGGATATCAGATTCTGGAGGCGGCCGACGGTGTGGAGGCGATGGACCAGTTTTATTCGGAGAAGGACATCAGCCTGATTATCTTAGATGTTATGATGCCGCGCATGGACGGATGGCAGGTTTTACGAGAAGTGAGGGAGCATTCGAAGGTTCCGATTATGATGCTGACTGCGAGAACAGAGGAACAGAATGAACTCAAAGGCTTTGAACTCGGCGTAGATGAATATGTAGCAAAGCCATTCAGCCCGAAGATTCTTGTGGCGAGAGTGGGTGCACTACTTAAACGTGCGAGAAATGCCGCAGAAGAGGCGGCAGTTAACGCAGGCGGAATCGTTATGGATAAGGCGGCACATATTGTGACGATTGATGGTGCGCCAATCGATTTGAGTGTGAAGGAATTCGAACTCCTAGCATATTTTCTGGAGAATCAGAAGATGGCACTTTCTAGAGAGAAGATTTTGAACCATGTCTGGAATTATGATTATTTTGGTGACGCGAGAACGATTGACACGCATGTGAAGAAGCTTCGCAGTAAGATGGGTGACAAAGGCAATTATATTAAGACCATTTGGGGCATGGGATACAAGTTTGAGGTGGAAGAATGAAAAAAGCAAGCAGGAGGCAGATAGCAACGATATTCATTGCCTTGGTGGGCTTTGTGCTTTTCGTTTCCATTCTGATTAATACCTGGTTTTTGGAAAGTTTCTATGTGCGTAACAAGCAGAGAACACTGATTGGTGTCTACAATGCACTTGATACGGCTGCTACGGCAGGCGAGTTAACTTCCGAAAGGTTTATAGATCGTTTGAATGAACTTGTAGAGGTCGGCAATGTTTCTCTGGTAGTTGTCAATGATGACAATAAAAGTTTTTTGACAGCTACAACGAATGAGGCGCGGACGAGAGAGATGGTTACGCAGCTTATGGGCTATCTGGTGAATCAGAACCAGGACAAGGGTAAACTATTAAAGTCTACACAGAATTATGAAATTCGCAGTGCTGAGGATGTTGTTGGCGGCGGCGAGTATATTGAAATGTGGGGATATCTTTCCACAGGAAATGCATTTATCTTAAGAAGTCCGCTGGAAAGTATTCGTGAGAGTGTAACGATTTCTAATCAGTTTTTGATCTATATTACATTGGTGATTGGCTGTATTGGATGCGTTTTTGCATGGGTTTTCGCAAGGCAGATTTCGCTAAAGAACGCAAACTATGAACTGCAGAAGGATATCGAGAAAAAAGAAAAAATAGAATCTATGCGTACCGAGTTTATCGGAAATGTATCCCATGAACTGAAGACACCGATTGCGTTAATTCAGGGGTATGCAGAAGGCCTGAAGGAAGGTGTCTCTGACGACCCGGAGAGTCGTGCGTTTTACTGTGAAGTCATTATGGACGAAGCGAATAAGATGAATCAGCTTGTGAAGAATCTTCTCACATTGAATCAATTGGAATTTGGTGAAGAAGAGGTTGCATTTGAGCGTTTTGATATTGTAGAATTGATTCAAGGTGTTTTACAGAGCAGTGAAATCCTGATCCAGCAAAAAGAGGCAGAGGTAAGATTACATGCAGAACAATCGGTCTATGTCTGGGCAGATGAATTTAAGGTTGAGCAGGTTGTGCGCAACTATCTAAGCAATGCACTCAACCATTTGGACAATGAACGAATTATCGATATTCGTTTGAATGTGAAGGAGGATGCACAGAAGGTTCGTGTGTCTGTGTTTAACACAGGTCCTCAGATTCCACAGGAGGACAAGGAACAGATATGGAATAAGTTCTATAAGGTTGACAAGGCGCGCACGAGAGAGTATGGTGGACATGGTATCGGACTTTCGATTGTTCGAGCGATTATGGAATCGTTCCAGCAGGAATACGGCGTGGATAATTATGAAAATGGAGTCGCATTCTGGTTTGAACTTGACTTGAAATAAGGAGGCTAATCTTTATGATAGCGATGATTGATTATGATGCAGGGAATATAAAGAGTGTTGAGAAGGCATTGCAGAAGTTAGGGGCCGATGTGGTGATTACAAAAGAGCCACAGGTGATTTTAAGTGCAGACAAAGTGATTCTGCCGGGGGTTGGCTCGTTTGGTGATGCGATGAACAATCTAAAGAAATATGGGCTAGATAAAGTGATAGATCAGGTGGTGGAAAATGGAACTCCGTTTCTTGGGATATGTCTTGGGCTTCAGCTGTTATTTGAGCGCAGCGATGAGTCTCCGGAGGCAACAGGACTTGGCATCTTAAAAGGTGAGATTCTTCGCATTCCGGATGCAGAGGGATTGAAGATTCCGCATATGGGTTGGAACTCCCTGCATTTGCAGAACAATGGAAGACTGTTCCAAGGATTGAAGGAAAATGATTATGTATATTTCGTGCATTCCTATTACCTGAAGGCAGAGGACGAATCGATTGTAAAAGCAACCACGAATTACAGTGTGAACATTCACGCGTCGGTGGAAAAGGACAATGTATTTGCCTGTCAGTTCCATCCGGAGAAGAGTAGTGATGTGGGACTGAAGATTTTGAAAAATTTTGTGGAACTTTAACTTGGAGGATAAGACATGTTTACGAAACGAATTATTCCTTGTCTGGACGTACATGGCGGACGCGTGGTAAAGGGTGTTAATTTTGTGAATCTGGTGGATGCAGGAGACCCGGTAGCCATTGCTAAAGCATATGATGAAGCAGGTGCAGATGAGATTGTATTTTTGGATATCACAGCCTCCTCGGATGCCAGAGAGACCGTTGTGGATATGGTACGAGAGGTTGCAAAGAATGTATTTATTCCGTTCACGGTTGGCGGCGGAATCCGTACGGTGGATGATTTTAAGGCACTTCTTAGAGAAGGGGCCGATAAGATATCGATAAACTCATCGGCAATCAACAGACCGGAGCTTATTCGAGAAGCGGCGGACAAGTTTGGAAGTCAGTGTGTGGTTGTTGCAATTGATGCAAAACGACGCGCAGACGGAAGTGGATGGAATATCTATAAGAATGGCGGTCGCATTGATGTTGGGATTGATGCGGTAGAATGGGCAAAGAAAGTCGAAGATCTTGGGGCAGGTGAGATTCTGCTTACCAGCATGGACTGTGACGGAACGAAAGCAGGATATGATTTGGAATTAACCAGAACCATTTCAGAGAGTGTATCCATTCCGGTCATTGCATCAGGTGGTGCGGGTACGTTGGAACATTTCTACGATGCATTCACAGAGGGAAAGGCAGATGCAGCATTGGTTGCATCATTGTTCCATTTTAAGGAATTGGAGATTAAGGAAGTAAAAGAATATCTGAGAGACAAGGGTGTGTCTGTCAGGTTGTAGGAGGAATACCATGCCGGCAATTAACGGAGATTGGCTAGAGGCACTGAAGGGTGAATTCGGGAAAGAGTACTATAAGAAGCTGTTTGCAAAGGTGAATGAGGAATATCGTACATATCGGATATTTCCGCCTGCGAATGATGTGTTTAACGCATTTCATTTGACGCCGCTAAAGGATGTCAAGGTGGTTATCTTCGGACAAGACCCGTATCACGGGGAGAATCAGGCACATGGACTTTGCTTTTCTGTAAAGCCGAGCGTAGAGATACCGCCGTCGCTTGTAAATATTTACAAAGAATTGCATGATGATTTGGGTTGCGCAATTCCAAGTCACGGATATCTTGAAAAATGGGCGAAGCAGGGCGTGCTATTGTTGAATACCGTACTTACGGTGCGCGCCCATCAGGCAAATTCTCACCGTGGAATTGGTTGGGAGGAATTCACAGATGCAGCAATCAAGGTGTTAAATGCACAGGACAGACCGATTGTGTTTATCCTGTGGGGAAGACCGGCACAGATGAAGAAGCCGATGTTAAACAACCCAAAACATCTGATACTGGAGGCACCACATCCAAGTCCGTTGTCTTCGTATCGTGGTTTCTTTGGAAGCAAACCATTTAGCCAGACGAACCGATTCTTAGAAGCAAACGGTGTAGAGCCAATTGATTGGCAGATAGATGAATTGTAAAGCAAAAAGGCTGTGCGTCAAATGTTGGGGTCCGTGCGCAAAAGGCACTCTGTGTGACAATTTAAAAAGAATTATGAAGAATACGCTTCGGCGTATTCTTTTCTATTGCCAGAGCAGTGCAAGGGAACTTAGTGTTTCTTGAATCCCAATTCACATAAAAGTCGCTTGCTAAAAGTATGTTTGAGAAACCTTGCGCTCTGTGTCTGTAATATATGCGCGACAACTGTGCGAGAGATTCTGGAAAAGACTAGGCAACTGCATCCAGAGATGATATAAGGGTGGCTGTTACAAAACTCCCTACGGTCAAACAGTTGTACCAGCCACCCACATTTTCTGTATTGCAGTTGCAAGGCTTTTCACAGAATCTCACGAGGTTATCTCACATATATTACAGACACAGAGCGCTATTGGTTTCGAGTTTACTTTTGGCAAGCGTAATATCTTCGTGTGAATGGGATTCATAGAAACTCTTGTTCCTGCAGCCCCTGCTCTGATAGAAAAGAATAAGGCGAGGCGTATATTTAATAAATGTATTAAATTGTCACACAGAGTGCCTTTTGCGCACGGACCCCAACATTTAACGTAGAGCTAGCAAAAAAGTTGGGGCGCACCCCAACTTTTTTACTTGTCATCTTCAATTTTCTTTTCTAACGGTTTTTCCAATGCTTTTGGATTGCGCATCATTTTGCGGAACTCGCGGAGTGCAAGGGCAAAGTAGAGACCGTCACAGAAACGCTCGTCCGAAACCAAACTGAACGGCATTTGTTTTTCTTCTGCGACTTCACCTTTCTTTATCACTGGAATTGTCTTTTCTTTTCCCATTGCAAAGAAAAGACCGGTTGTTCCAAACTCATAAGTATGATGGAACACATGATTGATACCGAGAGACTTTAAGTTTGTCACAAAGAAAGAAGTGTGGAATGGGCTCAGGTCGATGATGAACTTTGGCAGCATATTGTGTTTGTCCATCCACATCAAAGTATTTACTACAAACCGAAGTACCGGGCCTGGAATCATGGTGAGTACACGTGCTAATTTATCTGTACCGTTTTCACCAACTCGATTGGTTGTCTCTTTTTTGATTGCTTCGTTCATTTTCTCTGCGATTTCCAGGATACTTTCGGTTCCCTCAAAAGCAAGCTTGATGGTCGTTCCTTCGCTGTTAAGGTCTAAGGAAGGATGAACGACGAAGCTTACCCATATCTTAGGTCTTGCATATACTTTTCCAAGCATAACGAAACGGTTAAGTCTCGGGCGGATTGCCAGTAAGCGAACAAGGCCGGCAATAAAGATATGCATGTATCCGAGTTTGATTCCCTCTGATTCCTTTTCTTTTATGTATTCGTCCCAGATTTCGCAAGGCAATGCGTCTTCGTACATATTCATTGCGTCAAATCTTCTTTTCATAATGTAGGATGTAATGAGCTGCATTGGTTCAATGTTACGAATGCGACGCCCATCGGGTCTTTTGTTAAACATATCGTACCTCCGTGTCTAACTATATAAATATTATAAAGATTTTATAAATTTTTCATAACCTTATTCATTATACACGATTCGACAGAGAATGACAAGTTATTTGGAAACTCCGAGGAGTGTGGAAAACAAAAAGAGATACGATATTACATCGTATCTCTTGTTTCGGCTGGCGCCAGCTCTTAATCTCATTTCATCAATGCTTTTTATATAAAATAACACCATAAAAGGCACATACAAATTCGGATTAAAGTTTAACTACGTTGACTGCCTGTGGTCCTTTTTCTCCCTCAGTTACGTCGTATTCAACTGCCTGACCTTCTTCCAAAGTCTTGTAGCCTTCCATGTTTAAACCTGTGTAGTGAACGAATACGTCATTGCCAGCTTCATCAGAAATGAATCCGTAACCTTTTTGGTTATTGAACCACTTTACTGTACCTTTACTCATGTTTTTGTCCTCCATTATTAGCTTGTAACTTCTGAATAGTTAATTCTTTAACAGAGTATCATAATCAAGTGTCAATGTCAATCGTGAGAATGAAATAAAAAACATTATTTTTCATTGTTTTTTTGGTAAAATGCACACAATGATAGACTATTTTGCTGCTTTTAGAGCATACTCGGTATTTACCAAATCGTTATATGGAGCACGTTTGGAAAGTTCGCCTGCCATATCCAAAATATCCTGCAACAATTCAAAACTTTCCTGCTCAAACACAAGGTCTGATTTCCATGTGTCCTGGTCGTAGTAACGTTTCACAATTGTTGTAATGGTTTTCACATCTGTCTCGGCAAATTGAGGTGCAATCACTTCGGCAATTTCTTCCGGAGAGTGAGCCTTCACATAATCCATGCCTTTTTGCAGTGCGTTGGTAAAACTTTGGATTACTTCAGGATTTTTTTCCATATAACTGCCTTTTGCAGAAAAAGCAGTATATGGCACATAACCGCTGTCTTCACCGAGGGAGGCTACAACATAGCCTTTTTCGGCTTCCTCCAGAGAGGTCGCGTGTGGTTCGAATTCCACCGTATAGTCTCCCTGTCCTTCAGAAAATGCGGCAGCAGTAGAACCAAAATCAATATTTTGATTGATTTCCAAATCTTTATCAGGGTCAATATTATTTTGTTTTAAAATGTACTCAAAAACCATTTGAGGCATACCGCCTTTGCGACCGCCAAGAACATAAGAGCCTTTGAGGTCTTCCCATGTAAAGTCAGGTATTTCTTCACGGGCAACTAAAAAGTTTCCGGCGCGTTGTGTAAGCTGTGCAAAGTTTACCACATAGTCTGTTGCTCCTTCGTTGTAGGTATAGATAGAAGACTCAGATCCCATGAACCCGATGTCTGCTTCGCCGGATAGCACGGCGGTCATCACCTTGTCGGCACCAAATGCAGTGACAAGTTCAAGGTCAATGCCTTCCTCAGCAAAGTATCCTTCTTCAATGGCAACGTACATTGGTGCATAGAAGATTGAGTGCGCAACCTCACTGAGCACAACCTTGGTCATTCCGGGTTCTTTGGTTTCTTCTTTTGAACAGGCAAGCAAAGAGGTGACAGCCAAAACTGTGACCAGAAGCAACGCTAGAATACGTTTTTTCATAGTTCCTCCATGTAATGTCTTTTTCCTAATACTATATGAAGGAAATGTGAAAAGGTTACTGTTCGTCATTGAGCGGGGTAGCTTTAAAATGATAAATTGCATCGTATGCTTCACGTTCTTCAGGCGTATGTGCCGGTGTTGGCATAAGCCCGGTGCAGTCCGTGGTCGAAGCTGCGTTTGTGAGATAATCATAAGAGTCAATGATTTCTTCATTTTTCTTGTCTTTTTTCATAAATGCAATCTCCTTGTAATCTATGATATATGATGTATTAGGATATTACAAAATGGTTAGAATATTCAGTAAAAAAAAGGTGGACTTTCACGATTTACTGTGGTAAAATATTAAAGAAGTAAAACTCAGAGAAGGAGACTTTGAAAAAATGGGTAAGAATGTTAGAACGGAATCAGTTGATTATTTGTTTGATGCGATTTTGACTTTGAAGAATAAAGAAGAATGCTATACATTTTTCGAGGATATATGTACAATCAACGAATTGTTATCTCTGAGTCAGCGATTTGAGGTTGCAAAAATGCTCCGTGAGCAGAAGACGTATTTGGAGATTGCCGAGAAGACAGGGGCATCAACAGCAACAATCAGCCGTGTCAATCGTTCTCTGAATTATGGTAATGATGGTTATGATATGGTGTTTGAGAGAATGGATAACAAGTAGGAAGTTTTTGCTTCCTACTTTTCTTTTTCCTATCTTTATATTATACTAATAAAGCGAGTTTTGGATTGTGCAGAGAGGATAAGGAGCAGATAAGATGAGCATTTACGATATGTTAAATAAAGAACAGAAAGAAGCAGTATTTCACACAGAAGGGCCACTCCTTATTCTTGCGGGAGCGGGTTCGGGAAAGACCCGTGTGCTGACACATCGAATTGCATATTTAATTGACGAGAAGGGTGTTAATCCGTGGAATATCCTTGCAATTACATTTACCAATAAAGCAGCGGGCGAGATGCGTGAGAGGGTAGACCGCATTGTCGGGTTCGGTTCAGAGAGTATCTGGGTAAGCACGTTTCACTCTACCTGTGTGCGCATTTTAAGACGCCATATTGAACGTTTGGGATACAGTACGAATTTTACGATATATGATGCAGATGACCAGAAAACATTGATGAAGGATGTCTGTAGGCAATTGCAGATTGATACAAAGATATATAAAGAGAGAAGCCTTTTGGCGGCCATTTCGTCTGCGAAGGATGAGATGATTTCTCCGGATGCTTTCGAACTGAATGCAGCAGGGGATTATCACAAACAGAAGATTGCAAAAGTGTACCGCGAATATGAGAAGCAGCTTCGTTCCAACAATGCGCTGGATTTCGATGACTTGCTTGTAAAGACGGTGCAGCTTCTGCAGACGCAACCGGATGTTTTGGAGTATTATCAAGAACGTTTTCGCTATATCATGGTGGACGAGTATCAGGATACGAACACGGTGCAGTTTAAACTCATCAGTATTCTGGCAAAGAAGTACCGCAACCTCTGTGTGGTTGGTGATGATGACCAGTCTATTTACAAATTCCGTGGGGCAAATATCAAGAATATCCTGAACTTTGAAAATGTGTTTGAGGATGCAAAAGTGATTAAATTAGAGCAGAATTATCGCTCTACCGAAAATATTTTAAATGCGGCAAACGGAGTCATCCGCAACAATTACGGGAGAAAAGACAAAGCGCTCTGGACGGAAAATGGCGTGGGAGATAAGATTGTATTTCAGCAGTTTGATAATGCTTATGATGAGGCGGATTATATCGTAAGTGATATTCGTTCGCATGTCAGAGAAGGGATTCGCTCGTACAATGACCATGCAATTCTCTATCGTACGAACGCACAGTCCCGTATGTTTGAAGAGAAGTTTGTTACGGCAAATATTCCGTACAAAGTGGTTGGCGGTATCAACTTCTATGCGCGAAAGGAAATCAAAGATTTACTGGCATATTTAAAAACGATTGATAATGGTCTGGACGATTTATCAGTGAAAAGAATTATCAATGTACCGAAGCGAGGAATTGGTCTGACTACGATTAACCGTGTCCAGGAGAATGCAACGGAGCGCGGGGTTGGTTTTTATGAGGCACTTCGTACGGTTGACATGATTCCGGGAATCGGAAGAGGTGTGGCAAAGTTGGAATCCTTTGTGGCATTGATTGAACATTTCAAAGAGAGTGCCAAGACGATGCTGGTATCAGAACTCATGCAAGAGATTCTGGATTATACAGGATATATCGAGGAATTAAAGGAAGAAGGCGGAGAAGAGGCAGAGGCGAGAATCGAGAATATCGATGAACTCCTCAGTAAGATTGCTGCATATGAAGAATTGTGTGAAGATGAGATGCCGACACTTAGTGGATTTCTTGAGGAAGTTGCTTTGGTGGCGGATATCGACAGTTTGGATGAAAGCAGCGACTATGTGGTTCTCATGACGCTTCACAGTGCGAAGGGATTGGAATTCCCGGAGGTTTATCTGGCAGGTATGGAGGACGGTATCTTCCCAAGTTATATGACGATTACGGCGGATGATCCGAGTGAGGTCGAGGAGGAGAGACGCCTCTGTTATGTCGGTATCACGAGAGCGATGGAGAATCTGACACTCACCTGTGCAAGGCGAAGAATGATGCGCGGCGAGGTGCAGTATAATAAGATGTCCAGATTCTTAAAGGAGATTCCGGTGCATTTGTTTGCAACGGGTGGAAATGCAGTGCAGAAGGAGACACAGGAGCTGACACAGAATGTGTATTTTCAGGCAAAGCAGACATTTAAAGCACAACCATTTAGTGCGGGAGTCTTTACAGCACAACCTGTGCAGAATTTTGGTGCGAAGTCAGGCGACGGTCCGGGATACGATGTGGGTGATCGCGTGCGTCATGTGAAATTCGGAGAGGGTCTTGTGATAGCCATGGTACAAGGCGGACGTGACTACGAGGTAACTGTTCAGTTCGATTCAGTTGGTGTAAAGAAGATGTTTGCAGGCTTTGCTAAATTACAAAAAATATAATTTTGCATAAAATATTGTAATCTACGTATAGTAATATTGATTTGGTAATGCTATAATGATAAAAAAGTGGAAAGGGCGTGTATATATGGAAAGGATAGAGGAAATGATTTCTGCAACAAAGTTAAATGATATTTTAAGAAAAAGAGATGATGATAAGATAAAGAGAACGATTCTTTGGATTCTTGCTATTGTGGGTGCAGTGGCAGCCATTGCAGCAATCGCTTACGGAGTATATCGTTACTTTGCACCGGATTATTTGGAAGATTTCGAAGAGGATTTTGAGGACGATTTCGAAGATGAATACTTCGAAGAGGAAGATATCTAGGATAGTTGAAAATGGCTCGCTCGCGGATTAGGCGCGGGCGAGTTTTTTGAGTAAAATAGGAGGCATAAATGAAAAAAGGACAAGTGTACGAAGGTATAATCGAAAAAGTAGAGTTTCCTAATAAAGGCATTGTATCAGTAGAAGGTGAAGAGAAGAATGTGATTGTCAAAAACGGAATTCCGGGACAGAAGATTCGGTTTGCCGTCAATAAGATGAGAAAAGGTAAGGCGGAAGGGCGTCTTTTAGAAGTGCTGGAGCAATCCCCTTTGGAGACAAGAAAACCTGTCTGCAGTATATTTCCGGCATGCGGTGGGTGCATGTATCAAACCATGTCTTATGATAACCAGATGAAGATGAAAGAAGCCCAGGTAAAAGAGATTCTGGATTCGGCAATAGTTGGGGATTATGAGTTCGAGGGCGTGAAAGCGAGCCCGAAGGAATTCGCATACCGCAATAAGATGGAGTTCTCCTTTGGCGATGAATACAAAGACGGTCCATTATCACTCGGTTTACATAAAAAAGGCAGTACCTATGATGTGCTGACTGCATTTGATTGTAAACTGGTGCACGAAGACATGAACAAGATTCTTGTCTGTGTACTCAATTATTTTAAAGAACGGAATGTATCTTATTACAAAAAAATGCAACACGAGGGATATTTGCGTCACCTTCTTCTACGTCGCGGAGATATCACAGGAGAAATATTAGTGAATCTTGTGACAACCACACAGGAAGAGTATGATTTGGCTCCGCTTGTAGAAGCGCTTCTTGCGCTTGATTTGGAAGGAAAAATTGTTGGAATCCTTCATATCTTGAATGATTCACTTTCAGATGTGGTGCAGAGCGATGAGACGAGAGTGCTCTACGGACAGGATTATTTCTATGAGAAATTGCTTGGTATGGAATTCAAGATTACACCATTTTCCTTCTTTCAGCCAAACTCTCGTGCGGCAGAAGTGTTATATAGCACCGTGAGAGACTATCTCGGAGATATGAAGGGAAAGACGCTATATGACCTCTTTAGCGGAACCGGAACGATTGGACAGATTCTTTCGCCGGTTGCAGAAAAGGTGATCGGTGTAGAGATTGTGGAAGAGGCAGTTGAGGCTGCGAACGAGAATGCGAAGCACAACGGCCTTGCAAATTGCGAATTCCTTGCAGGCGATGTATTCAAGGTGTTGGATGAGATAGAAGAGAAGCCGGATGTGATTGTGCTTGACCCGCCGAGAGATGGTATTCATCCGAAGGCTTTGCCGAAGATACTGGATTATGGGGTGGATACGATTGTGTATATCTCTTGTAAGGTGACAAGTCTTGCGAGGGATTTAGAGATGATGCAGGCGAAAGGGTATCGCGTGGTGAAGGCTGTCGCAGTGGACCAGTTCGTGCATACGGTGCATGTGGAGGTAATAATAAAGATGCAACTTGTGGATTCTAAGAAAAAATAGAGGTAAAAGTAAAGCAGGGGGATAAATCCAAACGTGGATGTATCCCCTAAATTTATACACAATGGAAATATGTGTTGACTGTATGCGATGAAAGTTATATAATTTATTTATGCAATGCATAAAGAGGTGGATTATGGAAGCAAGTGAAGAATTAAGAAAATTAAGAGAAAGTACTGGCATGAATAGAAAAGAATTTTGCGAGTATTTTGAGATTCCGTATATGACGGAAACTGATTGGGAATTAGGGAACAGAAGGGTGCCACAGTATCTTTTGCGTTTGATAGAATACAAAGTTCGTATTGAACAATTGACAGACAAAAATGAAAAAGAAAAGGTGGATGATTAGAAAAATGTGCAGCAGCCCGTTGCACAATGAGGTGCGGTATGTTGGATAAAATTGAACTGTTTAAAACTAGAATTTTTTATGAGGATAAAACCTATTTATTAGTATCAGATGCAGCAAAGGCATTGGGCTACGCGAGTACAGCTGATTTTATGGGTAAGTATTCGGAATTGATAGTGTCTATAGAGCAAATGCCAAAACTTATTTCTGAGACGGATTTTAATTGGCTATTAAGTAATGACGCTGTTTCCTTGGAAAAGTTAAAGCATTTAGAAATAACCCAAATTGATACTTTGCGAATGAAAACAGAAACTCATAAAAGTTTGTATCCTTTGAAAGTAATGTTTGCATCAGAAATGTTTAAAAGTAAGGCGTTGTCCGCCGGATTATCCACTATCGAAGAATACATAGAAAAAGTTGATTGTCCTTCGGAAACATGCAGAATGATAAAAGAGATGCAGAAGGAAAAAGATTTTATTAAGACATATAAGGAACAGATATTAAAATTACGAGATCCGCAATTTATAGATATACAACGTTTAAATAAATTTGGGCTTGAGATTCAGAGTTACACACGTATAAAAGAAGGAAGGGTGTATTTGGAATCGTTCATTGTTGGGCAGGGAATTTTTTATATGATTTATATGGGAGGAGACGAAGATTATACCAATCTAACGGTGGTTAATGGTGAATTGTTTCTTTCAGAATATGATTTTGCCGAAGATAAATTTGTACAATGTAAAATAGGTAAGGATTCTTCGGAAAGAGATTATCGAAAGTATGGAGTAATTGAAAATATTTTATATGTGCTTATGAACAAAAGAATTGATGATGCAGGAGTAGATTTGTTTGAGTGTTCAGAGGCGGGAGTTAAAATGTATATTTCACAGAGTGAAGTGATAAAATTATTTAATCCGAATATGTATCGAGATTTATTGTTAGTGGATGGGATTGTTGATTTTTCATGCGATAGTTATTTGACAAAAATATAATTTGTGATGCCAGTGGCGACACAGAATGAAAGGAATGAAATTATGGCAGAGAATATTCTTTCTTTTGAAAAGTTAATGAATAGTATCAAAGAGATCAATACTAAGGCTGGAAGCATGGCGAAAAGGGCTGTTAATCAGTTAATGACATTGAGAAATTGGGCAATCGGATATTATATTGTTGAATACGAACAGGGTGGCAAAGATAAAGCAGACTACGGAACCAATCTATTAAAGAATCTTGAAAAGCAGATTTCAGAAAAAGGATTAAACGAAACACTTTTTCGCGTGTGCAGGCAGTTCTATTTAACTTATCCTCAAATTCATTCGACAGTGTCGAATGAATTTAAATTGGTGGATTTTGGGAAATGTTCGACAACGTCGAATGAATTCGTTACAAAACCTGAAGTGTTAGTTCAAAATTTGTCGTTTTCCCATATAAGGGAAATCATGGTTCTTGATGACGCTTTTGAAAGATTTTTTTATGAAACAGAGTGTATGAAATGCAATTGGAACGTTAGAGAGTTGCGTAGACAAATAAAAACTAATCTATATGTACGAGCAGGAATTAGCAAGCACCCTGAGTTGTTGATGCAGCCATCGGTTGATAATAGCACAAATACAATGCTTACAATCAAGGACCCATTCACATTTGAATTTTTAGGCTTAGAGGCAAAAGATGCTGTTTCCGAGTCTGATTTGGAACAAGCCCTCATGGATCATTTGCAAGAGTTTATGCTGGAATTAGGTGAGGGATTTTGTTTTGAAGCAAGACAGAAAAGAATCATTGCTGATGATAAATATTACTTCATAGACCTAGTGTTTTATAACAGGTTATTGCATTGTAATGTAATTATCGAATTAAAAAATGATGAATTTAAACATGAGGATTTAGGTCAGCTAAATGCATATGTTGGATATTATAAGAAAAATGAAATGATGCCGGGAGATAATCCGCCGGTTGGAATTTTACTTTGTACAGATAAAGGTTCTCAAATGGTGGAGTATGCGTTATCTGGCATGGATAATCAGTTATTTGTTTCTACGTATATGTTGCATTTGCCAGACAAGAGAAAATTGCAGGAATTTATGTTGAAGGAAATGGAAAAAATGGGAATATAGAAGCAATGTTAAATTTATGAACATGTATGTATTAAAAGAATAAAAATAAATTTGCTATTGGGAGCAGATAATATTATTTAATACATCTTTTTTGTAACCACAACACATGTTGAGACGGTTGCTTTACTTCAGAAGGAGAGATGATATGCTTGATATTTTAGTCCGTGCAGGATGTTTTATTGGAATTATTATTCTTGGTTATGTGTTGCGCAAAATAAATTTTTTTAAGGAAGAAGATTTTACGGTCTTATCGAAGATTGTTCTTCGAATCACATTGCCGGCAGCCATTGTAACAAGTTTTGCCGGTAAGCAAGTGGAACTGCCGATGTTACTTTTATCCCTTATGGGAATCGGTATAGGTGCTGTCTATATGGGATTGGCATTTATGCTGAATCGGAGAAAGCCGAAAGAAGATACAGTTTTTGACGTTGTCAATTTGTCCGGTTATAATATCGGTGCATTTACGATGCCGTTTGTGCAGAGTTTTTTGGGACCTGTGGGAGTGATTTCTACAAGCCTGTTCGATGTCGGAAATGCATTTGTGTGTCTTGGTGGTTCTCATGGTATAGGAATCTGTCTCAAACAGGGTGGGAAATTGTCAATCAAGAAGATTGTCAAAACGATGTTGAAGTCAGTCGCATTTGATACGTATCTTATTATGTTACTTATTGGTATGGCGCATATTACATTGCCTTCGCCGATTCTATCTTTTGCGCAGCTTGTGGGAAATGCGAATCCATTTATTGCGATGCTTATGATTGGTGTTGGGTTCAAATTAAGCGGTGATAAGGAAAAGATAGGAAGAATTGTTCGCACCTTGTGCGTGCGGTATGGAGTGGGACTCGCATTTGCGCTTAGTTGTTTTTTCCTTCTTCCGTTTCCAAGAGAAGTGAAGGTTGCGCTTATGATATTGGCGTTCAGTCCGTTTCCTTCTTCTTCGCCGGCCTATACGGCTGATTTAGAAGGAGATGTGGGACTATCCAGTGCACTGAATTCAATCTCCATTGTGTGTAGTATCACTTTTATTGTTATTATATTGATGGTTATGTTATAAAACAAAAATGCTGTAACAGAAATTATAATCCTGTTACAGCATTCGTTTTTTGAAAAGTTTTATTCTTCAAATATATACGCCAGAAAATCAGATATTCTATCCGGATTCGGTGCATTTGCTGCTATAGCGACAACGATGGTATCTTCAGAGTAATCATAGATATTTGCCATCTTTTCGCACTTTGTCACATCAATAAATACCGGTATCGGCTCTTTCATCTCTTCCGGTTTTGTCGGGTCAGGACATGGGATGTCACTGGCGTTTATGTTATTATCAAACGCTTCCGCCTTTTGTCTGACGACATCAAAATCCGCATAGAGAAAATATGGTTTGTATCTTTCTAGATCTTCCTCACTCAGGACATCTTCCAGATTGACAATTAAATCTCCGTAGCCATACTCAAGAATGGAATTTAGCGGAGAGGAAATAAAGTCAACAGCCCCGGCAGCGCACAATGTCATAATCGCCTGTGAAGCTTGATAGTCATTCATCTGCGTCTGTCCAGAGTCGTCTCCCAGTTTATAGATGAGAGAGGAGTTTATCTCCATATCATATTCTTTTGTATTCATATCAATATATTCCATAAATCCGGTTTTTAAATCATCTACCGGATTATCATCTTCAAAACTCAGTACGTTTAGAAGCATTCCGTTTAATACAACTTCCGGTTTTGTTACCTGGTGATAGATGAAACTGACTGTAAATATAAGTATTGCAGCAACCACAACGGTGTGAATGGTATAATAATCAAAAAAATAAGCAAGTTTGTCTTTAAAGGTACCATTCTCAACTAAGTCTTTTCGTGCCGCCTTAATTTCATCTCTAATGGCCATATTATGTATAACCTCCTTGGAGCATTGTCTTTCCCTTCTATGTATATCACAAAACACACAGATAGACAAATTAAAAAAGTGTAAATTATTTCCTTATGGTTTTGGAATTAAGGCGCTTCGGTCCTCGATTTTTTTCAGAATACGTGTCGCCTCATCCCCTGTTGCAGGTGTCGGCTGATAGTTGTTACGACTTTTCTCAGACGAAAGAGAGCAAGGGATTACATTAGTCACATTATCTTCCTTTAAGCCGTCCTTTGTAAGTGTAAATGTCTGCTGAAATATCATCGTGTCTTTGTCGCTCGGATTGGAGTTTCCACCGAAACAGAAGTTGCCGAGACTGTACACGATATTTTTTCCTTTGTATTCTTCAATGCCCTGTAAAACATGCGGGTGGTGACCGCATACAAGGTCTGCACCTTCGTCAATTGCCAGACGGGCAAGCATCGTTTGATGTGAATTTGGAGCGGCGTCACGCTCAATGCCCCAATGGAAAATTACAATAATAACCTCTGCACCTTCAGATTTCACCTTTGCGATGTGGTCTTTCACCTGCTGTGCGCGTCCTGTATGGTCAATCAGTTCATAGATGCCAATTAGACCGACCTTTACGCCTTTTACATCGACAACAGAGGTCTCGTCGTAGCCAAAATGTATCACACCTGCAGAATCTAAAGTTGCCTTTGTATCGGCAAGACTTTGTGTGCCATAATCACGGCTGTGGTTATTGGCAAGTGTTACAGATTCAACAGAACTGCTTGTAAGAATCTTGACGAACTCCTTAGGGCCTTTAAATGCGTAGGTTTTATCCACTCTGGAAGTGGAATCGGTAAAGGTGCCCTCTAAGTTGGCAATTGTGAGGTCATCCGATTCAAAGATGCTTTTCACATTTCTTAGAAAATATTCCGGACCGTTTTTTTCGTAGTATGCATTCAGACTTCTTGCATAATTAAAATGCTCGTCCGTTCCAAGTGTGCAATCGCCAACGACGGATACCGTGATAGATATCTCCGGTTCCGGTGTGGTAATTTCTATCGGAACATCTACCTTATTATAGACCTCTTCTGTAGAAATCCCTGACACATTGGACTTTTCTTTTGGCTTTGCAAATAAAATACTATAAATCATAAAACCTGCAACAAGCAGAACAATTGCAATCAAAATCACGGCAAAGGTGGTTGCTTTGCGACGTTTTTTTCGATAACGCTGCTTAATCGGGGATGGTTTTCGTGGTTGTGTCGATTTTGCAATGTTTTGTGTTGACTGAGCCATAACAATCTCCTTATCAATTTGTAGATTATAATTAGTTTCAGTATAGATGTTTTGAAAAGTTTCGTCAATAATTCTGATTGCGATTATCGGCTTAAAAGAGTATAATATTTCCGTATAAGTGAATTTGAGAAGAAAAGTGAGAGATTGAATGAAAAAAATACTTTTTACAGATTTAGATGGAACTTTATTGAATGACGATAAACAGGTATCAGAAGGGAATCGCGCAGCAATTCAGAGACTTTTAGATGCAGGACATTATCTGGTTGTCTCAACCGGAAGACCGACAAAGAGTGCTTTCAAGGTAGTGCAGCGATTGGGGCTTACGATGCCGGGATGTTATATGATTTCCTATAATGGCGGCACAATTTTCGATTGTTCAAAGCAAGAGGTACGGAGCGAGAGAACACTTCCTATAGAATACGTAAAACATTTATTTGAAGAAGCAAAGAAGTGCGGACTGCATATTCAGACATATGGAGTGAATGATAAAGTGTTAACTACGGCAGATACTCCGGAACTGCAATTTTATCTTGAAGGGAATAATCGACATGCACTTGAACATGAGATTTGTGACGATGTGTTCGCTGTGCTCGACAAGGAACCGAATAAGGTATTGTTGATTTCCATGGATGAAGAAAAACTATTGAAATTCCGGCAGAATCAGTTAGAATGGGCAGAAGGAAAATGTGAGAGTACTTTTTCCAGCCGGCAGTTATTGGAATATATGCCGAAAGGTGTGAGTAAAGGAAATGGTGTTTGCACCTTATGTGAAATGTTGGGTGTCGATATAAAAAACGCTTATGCAGCAGGGGATGAGCGAAATGACATCTCCATGATTGAGGCGGCGGGAGTCGGTATTGCAATGCAAAATGCAGTAGATGAGGCAAAAGCAGTGGCAGATTATATAACAGAGAATGACAACAATCACGATGCAATCGCAGAGGTGATTGACAAATTAATGTTGGGAGTATAGAGGAAGAATTATGGGATTAGCAGAACTGTTTATTATTGCAATAGGACTTTCAATGGATGCATTTGCTGTATCTATTTGCAAGGGATTGTCGCTTGGAAAAATAAGATTCAAACATATGTGCATTGCCGGCCTTTGGTTCGGTGGCTTTCAGGCACTCATGCCGGCAATCGGATATTTTCTCGGAAGCCTGTTTGCCGATATGGTAACGAAATACGCGCATTGGGTTGCGTTTGTTTTATTAGCAATCATCGGCGGCAATATGATTAAGGAATCCTTTGAGAAGGATGATGAGTGCGACTGTTGTGGAGAGGCAGCGATGGATGCAAAGACGATGTTTGTTATGGCGATTGCAACAAGCATTGATGCGATGGCAGTGGGTGTGTCATTTGCTTTCTTGCAGGTGGATATTATTCCGGCAGTGACATTTATCGGCGTGATTACATTTATCTGCTCGGGGCTTGGTGTGAAGATAGGAAGTATCTTTGGGAATAAATACAAATCTAAAGCGGAATTGACAGGCGGTATTGTGCTTATCATTATGGGAGTAAAAACTTTGCTCGAGGGTTTGAGTGTTTTATAAAGATGAGAGGCGTAGATTCACAGGAGTTTATGCCTTGATTTTTTATATTCTTCATAAAAAATTCATAATCAAATCATCCAAAATATGTTAATATTATATAGGTGATATTACTAGCAAAGGAGGCAGAGCATGCTTCGACTATTATTAAAAGAAGTAAAAGAATATAAAAAGGCATCGATTGCAACACCGCTTTTTATGATTTTGGAAGTTGCAATGGAGATGTGTGTTCCGTTCTTGATGGCATCGATTATTGATAACGGAGTGGATAAAGGAGATATGGCGCACATCTATAAAGTGGGTGCAATTATGATTGTGGCAGCAGGGGTAGGTTTGTTTGCAGGCTTGATGGGGGGACGACTCGGAGCCAAGGCATCGACCGGTTTTGCAAAGAACTTGCGTGAGAAGATGTTCAATCACATACAGACATTTTCGTTTGCAAATATTGATAAATTCAGTACAGCGGGTTTAGTGACCAGACTGACGACAGATATTACGCATATTCAGATGGCCTACCAGATGTCTCTTCGTATGTTTACCAGAGCGCCGGCGAGTTTAATCTGTGCGATGGCCATGGCGTTTTATATTAATCCGAGAATCGCAAGCATCTATCTGATTGCGGTTGTATTACTTGGATTTGCACTTATGTTTATCATGAAACGTGCGACGAGTTATTTCCAACAGGCATTTCCAAAGTACGATGAGATGAATGCAGCAGTACAGGAGAATGTTTCAGCCATTCGCGTGGTAAAAGCGTATGTGCGCGAGGAACAGGAGACAAGTAAGTTCAAGAAGACCAGTGAAAATATCTATAAGATTTTTCTGAAAGCAGAAAAAAATATCATTTACAATGGTCCAATTATGCAGGTTACAGTATATAGCTGTATTCTGTTGATCAGTTGGCTTGGCGCGAAGATGATTGTGGTGGATGCATTGACTACGGGAGAACTTATGAGCCTTCTCGCGTATTGCATGAATATTTTGATGAGCCTTATGATGCTTTCCATGGTCTTTATCATGATTACGATGAGCATGGCGGCAATAAAACGCGCTGCAGAGGTTCTTCAAGAGACCAGTGATATTACGAATCCGGACGCGCCGATTTACGAGGTGCCATCAGGCAGTGTGGAATTTAAAAATGTGAATTTTGCATACAAGTCGGACAGTGAGGAACCGGTTCTTAAGAATATTAATCTCAATATTCACTCCGGTGAGACCATTGGCGTCATGGGTGCAACCGGAAGTGCTAAGACCAGTCTTGTGAATCTGATTAGTCGTCTCTATGATGTAACAGACGGAGAGGTTCTGGTTGGCGGACATAATGTGAAAGAGTATGATTTGGAGAGCCTTCGAAATCAGGTCTCTGTGGTGCTTCAGAACAATGTGTTATTTTCAGGAACAATCTTAGACAATCTACGTTGGGGCAATATGGAAGCAACAGAGGAGGAATGCAGGGAGGCATGCCGTCAGGCGTGTGCTGATGAATTCATTCAGAGATTCCCGGAGGGCTATCACACGCATATTGAACAAGGCGGAACAAATGTTTCCGGCGGACAGAAGCAGAGACTGTGTATTGCACGTGCACTCCTTAAAAAGCCAAAGATTTTGATACTGGATGACAGTACAAGTGCCGTGGATACGGCTACGGATGCAAAAATACGCAAGGCGTTTGCAGAAGAGATTCCAAACACGACCAAATTTATTATCGCACAGAGAGTCTCCAGTATCCAGCATGCAGACCGTATCATTGTGATGGAAAATGGCGAGGTACATGGCTTCGGAACACATGAAGAACTCATGGAGACTAACGAGATTTACCGCGAAGTATACGAGACACAGACGCAGGGCGGCGGAGACTTTGACGAAAGGGTAGGTGAGTAGATATGGCAGGACCAATGGGGAGACCACCGAGAGGGATGAAGCCTCAAGTGAAAAATCCCGGAAAACTGTTTATGCGACTCATGAACTATGTTTTCCGCACATACAAATGGCATTATTTATCTGTGATTGCGTTGATTTTTGTGAGTGTTTTGGCAAGTGTACAGGGAACGATGTTCACACAGCGCCTGATTGATGATTATATTACACCGATGCTCGGTGTGGATGCACCTGATTTCCGACCGCTCGGCATGGCAATCGTACGAGTGGCAGGCTTTTATCTGTTGGGTGTGGTAGCTTCTTATTTGCAGAACCTGATTATGACGTATGTGACACAAGGATGTCTTCGCAATCTTCGAAACGAACTCTTCGAGCATATGGAGAAATTGCCGATTAAATATTTTGACACACATGCACATGGGGATATTATGTCAGTGTATACCAACGATATTGATACCCTTCGCCAGATGGTAAGTCAAAGTATTCCAAGTGTAGTTAACAGTTTCGTCACGATAGTCAGTGTATTTACAAGTATGATTATTTTGAGCGTGCCACTTACGTTTGTTACATTGATTATGGTATTTATCATGTTGGTCGCAACGAAGTATGCGGCAGGAAACAGTGGAAAATATTTTGTCAAGCAGCAGCAGAACCTTGGTAAGGTCAATGGATTTATTGAAGAAATGATGAATGGGCAGAAGGTTGTACAAGTATTCTGCCGTGAGGAAGAGAATAAGAGACGATTCAAGGAACTGAATGATGAGCTTTTTGAGAGTGCGGATAAAGCACACACATTTACGAATGTGTTAGGACCGATTAATGCACAGCTTGGCAATATCAGTTATGTGCTCTGTGCAATTGTAGGTGGAGCATTGGCGCTTGGAAATGTGTGGGGATTCACACTTGGTAAACTTGCAAGTTTCCTTACCTTTAATAAGAGCTTTAGTATGCCGATCAACCAGATTAGCCAGCAGTTCAACTCGATTGTTATGGCACTGGCAGGTGCAGAGCGTGTGTTCAATCTGCTTGATGAAACGATAGAGACAGACGAGGGTTACGTGGTACTTGTCAATGCGAAAGAGGTAGATGGCAAACTTACGGAATGTGAGGAGAGAACCGGACGTTGGGCATGGAAACACACACATCAGTCAGATGGCAGTGTTGACTATGTGGAGGTGACGGGAGATATTGTGTTTGACGGAGTGGACTTCGGTTACACGGACGAGAAGATGGTGCTTCACGACATTCAGATGTACGCGACACCAGGACAGAAAATCGCATTTGTCGGTTCTACCGGTGCAGGAAAGACAACGATTACAAATCTAATCAATCGCTTCTATGACATTCAGGACGGTAAGATTCGCTACGATGGAATTAACATCAATAAGATTAAGAAGGCGGACCTTAGACGTTCTCTGGGAATCGTGTTGCAGGATACACATTTATTTACGGGAACAGTCAAAGACAATATTCGTTTTGGTAAGTTGGATGCGACAGATGAAGAGATTATTGCAGCAGCAAAACTTGCAAATGCCCATGGATTTATCAAGCGTCTGCCGCAAGGGTATGATACGATGCTCGTCGGTGATGGCGCGAACCTAAGTCAAGGACAGAGGCAGCTGCTTGCAATTGCACGTGCTGCGATTGCAGACCCACCGGTGCTTATTCTGGATGAAGCGACAAGTTCTATTGATACAAGAACGGAACGCATTGTACAGGATGGTATGGACAAATTGATGGCAGGCAGAACGACATTTGTTATCGCACATCGTCTTTCTACAGTACGAAATGCCGATTGTATTATGGTATTAGAGCAGGGACGAATCATTGAACGAGGAACACATGACCAGCTTATTGAAGAACAAGGAAAGTATTATCAATTATACACAGGTAATGCCATGAAGGCCTAGATTGGAGAATAGAAATAATGAAATATAGAATTGTAGTTGACTCAAGTGCGAATTTATTTACAATGGAGGACAAAAGTGTTGTATCTGTTCCTTTGAAGATTATGACAGACGAGAAAGAATATGTAGACAATGAGAATTTGGATATCAAGGAGATGACAGAAGACTTGGCTTCTTATCATGGTAAATCAGGCAGCGCATGCCCGGGAGTAGGAGACTGGCTCGATGCATTTGAAGATGCTGACAGAGTATTTTGTATCACAATGACAAGTAATATGTCAGGAACCTACAATTCTGCAATGGTTGCAAAAGAGACATTTGAAGCCGAGAATCCGGAGAAAAAGGTATGTGTGATAGATTCTCTTTCCACAGGACCGGAGATGAAGTTACTCAAAGAAAAGATAGAAGAACTTCTGACGGAAGGGAAATCTTATGAAGAAATTTGTGATGCGGTGGCAGAATATCAGAAAACAACACATCTGGTATTTATGTTAAAATCTCTTACCAATCTGGCAAACAACGGTCGTGTAAATCCGGCTGTTGCAAAGATTGCAGGTGCCCTTGGTATCCATCTTGTAGCGATTGCCAGTGAAGTTGGAACCATAGAACAAAAAGGGAAGTCTCGCGGTGAGAAAAAGGCAATCATTTCCTTGTGGAATCAGATGAAGGAGCTTGGGTATAAAGGCGGAAAAGTTATCATTGACCATTGCTTCAATGAAGAGGCGGCAAAGCATCTTACTGAGATGATTAAAAATGAATTTGCCAATGCGATTGTAAAGATTGGTACAACCAGAGGCCTTTGCAGCTTCTATGCAGAGCAAGGCGGAATGATTGTTGGAATGGAATGTTAACATGTATGACAAAAAAGGATCTCATTTCGAGGTCCTTTTCGTAAGGAGTGGAAGATAAATGAAATACACGATACCACATTATTTTGAGGATTTTAAATGCGTGGCGGCAGAGTGCGAGGATACCTGCTGTGCCGGCTGGGCAATTATGATAGATGAAGAGACCTTGGAAAAATACAAGAACATGGAAGGTGCGTTTGGAAACCGCCTTCGCAATTCGATTGATTGGGAGAATGGTTCTTTCTGTCAGTATGAGAAGCGTTGCGCGTTTTTAAACGAGGACAATCTCTGTGATTTGCATTTGGAAGCAGGAGAGCACATGCTGTGCGATACCTGTCGTGATTACCCGAGGCATATGGAAGAGTTTGAGGGCGTGCGAGAAGGTTCACTGTCTTTATCTTGCATTGAAGCTGCAAAACTGATTCTGGGATGTACGGAATCTGTACAATTCATTTCTTTTGAGGATGATGTTGAGGATGAAGAATACGAGGATTTTGATTACCTCCTCTATACGAAGCTGGCAGATGCAAGAGAGAAAATGATAGCACTCCTTCAGAATCGTGACATGGACATCATGATGCGAATCGGAATGGCTTTGGAACTCGCACAAAAGATGCAGGATGCTTTGGACGATGGAGAAATCTTCCGAATCGATGATGTTCTGGAGTCATTCGGTGAGATGGAAGCTGCACTGGAATTCGAAAAGGGACTTTCAGAGTACAGAATCGGTGAAAATGAGTACTGCGCTACCATGCGAAAAATGTTCCGCGTGTTCAGCAAACTTGAGGTTTTGAAAGAGGATTGGCCGGAATATGTGAAGAAGGCTGAATTCACATTATATGCTGACGGGCAGAGTAGTTATGAGAGCAACCGGCGTACATTTCATCAGACGATTGGGCTAAAGAGCAGTCAATATGAGGAATGGGCAAATTATTTGGAACAACTGATGGTATATTTTGTCTTCACGTATTTCTGTGGAGCAGTTTATGATGATAACATTCTGGGCAAGATGCAGACAGCGGTAGTGTCTACAATTCTCATTCAGGAACTTTCCATTGCAAGGTGGCTTGAGCAGGGGAAAACACTTACCTTCCATGATGTTGTGGATATAGCACACAAAGTTTCCAGAGAAATTGAGCATTCGGATGTAAACCTAGTTCGCCTGGAAAAAATATGTGAAAAAATGCCAATGTTTTCCACAGAAGAATTGCTGAGAGTGGTTTTATCTGTTATACTTTTAGAAGGTTAAAAACGAGGTGACAGTTATGAAATGGAATAAATTCAGATTAAAGACAACGACGGAGAGTGAAGATTTGGTCAGCAGTATGCTGATGGACCTTGGGATTCAGGGAATTGAGATAGAAGATAAGATTCCGCTCACACAGTCAGATAAAGAGCAGATGTTTGTCGATATTCTGCCGGAGATTGCCACGGATGACGGAGTTGCATATATCAGCTTCTATTTGGAAGAAGAGGAAGACAAGGATAGCATCCTTGCGAGTGTCAGACAGGAATTAGAGGAAATGCGTGCCTATGCAAATGTAGGTGAATGCACGATTGAAGAATCACAGACAGAAGATGTAGACTGGGTGAACAATTGGAAACAATATTTCCATCAGTTCTACGTGGACGATGTGCTCATCATTCCTTCTTGGGAAGAGGTGAAGCCGGAGGATGAGGATAAGATGATTATCCACATTGACCCGGGCACAGCCTTCGGTACCGGAATGCATGAGACAACACAGCTCTGCATTCGCCAGATTCGGAAGTTTGTAACAGAAGATACAACGATTCTGGATGTTGGATGCGGAAGTGGTATTCTCGGTATGCTTGCACTTAAGTTTGGGGCAAAATATTCGGTGGGAACCGATTTGGACCCATGTGCAATTGATGCCACCTATGAGAACATGGAAGTGAACGGCATCACGAGAGACCAGTATGAAGTGATGATTGGTAATATTATTGATGACAAAGAGATTCAGGACAAGGTTGGCTATGAAAAATACGATATCGTAGTTGCCAATATCTTGGCAGATGTACTTGTGCCGTTGACGCCTGTTATCTTACATCAGTTAAAACCGGGTGGAATCTATATCACTAGCGGTATCATTGATGACAAGGAAGAGACTGTTGTAAACTGTGTGAGGGCAGCGGGTCTTGAAGTGGTGGAAGTGACATATCAAGGAGAATGGGTGTCTGTGACAGCCAGAAAGAATTAGGAGCGAATTCATGTATCATTTTTTTGTAACACCGGAGCAGGTTATGGCTACGGAGATTCAGATTGTGGGTTCTGATGTGAATCATATCAAGAATGTACTTCGCATGAAAAACGGAGAAGAACTTCAGATTAGCGATGGAAATAATAAGAAATATCTGTGCGAGATTGCGTCTATGACATCCGATGAGATTTGCCTGCAGATCAAGGAAGAACTTCTGTCAGACACAGAGCTCCCGTCTAAGATTTATCTGTTTCAAGGGCTTCCAAAGAGCGATAAAATGGAACTCATTGTACAGAAGGCAGTGGAGCTTGGCGTATATGAAATCATTCCGGTGGCAACAAAGCGAGCAGTCGTGAAATTGGATGATAAGAAGGCATCCAAAAAGGTGGAGCGCTGGAATGCCATTTCCGAGGGTGGTGCAAAGCAGTCCGGAAGAAATGTGGTCCCGGAAGTGAAGCCGGTTATGTCTTACAAAGAGGCGATTGGGTATGCCAAGAGTCTGGATGTGATTCTGATTCCGTATGAACTTGCGGAAGGTATGGAAGAAACCAGGCAGATTATAGAAGGTATCCTGCCGGGGCAGTCTGTCGGTATCTTTATCGGGCCGGAAGGCGGTTTTGAGACGCAGGAGGTGGAGTATGCTATGCAGCATGGGGCGAAAGCAATTACGCTTGGCAAACGAATTCTTCGTACAGAAACGGCGGGACTTACAACACTTTCTATTTTAATGTATCATTTAGAAAGCAAAACACATAACTTATAAGTAAGAATAAAAATAGGAGAATGATATGGAAGTTTATTTGGACAATTCGGCAACGACGAGATGCTATGAGAGCGTTCGCGAGCTTGTCGGAAAAGTCATGTGCGAAGATTATGGCAATCCGTCATCTATGCACAAAAAAGGCGTAGTAGCCGAGAAATATGTGCGTGAATCGAAAGAAACTCTGGCAAAACTTCTCAAGGTGCAGGAAAAAGAGATCTTCTTCACATCCGGAGGAACGGAGAGTGATAACCTTGCACTCATTGGGTGTGCCAAAGCAAATTGTCGCGCGGGACGACATCTGATTACGACAACAGTTGAACACCCGGCTATCCTAAATACAATGCAGCATTTGGAGAGCGAAGGATTCCGAGTGACTTATCTCCCGGTGGACAGAAACGGCTGTGTGAAGTTAGACGCTCTCAAAAGAGCATTGTGCGAGGACACCATCCTAGTATCTATTATGCATGTAAATAATGAGATGGGTGCAGTGCAACCGATTGAGGAAGCTGCTCAGATTATCAAGCATTATAATCCCAGAATTCTGTTTCATGTAGATGCAGTTCAGGGATTTGGTAAATATCGCATTCACCCGAAGCGAATGGGTATTGATTTGCTATCAATCAGCGGGCACAAGATTCACGGACCGAAAGGCACAGGAGTTCTTTATATCAATGAAAAAGTCAAAATCAAACCGATTGTGTTTGGCGGTGAACAACAAAAGAATGTTCGCTCGGGAACGGAAAATGTTCCGGGTATTGCAGGGATCGGTCTTGCTGCAAAAGAAATTTACACAGACTTTGATGACAAGATTGCATATATGCGTGAGTTGAAGGAATATTTCATCGAGGGAATTAGAAAAATTGAAAAGACAGTTGTTCATGGACGCACAGACGAAACGAGCGCACCTCATATCGTTAGTGTAGGTTTTGCGGGGATCCGAAGCGAGGTTTTACTTCACACATTGGAGGATAAAGGCATCTATGTATCAGCAGGTTCTGCATGTGCATCCAACCATCCTGCAATCAGCGGAGTACTTCGTGGAATTGGTGTCCGTCCAGAGTATTTGGACTCAACACTTCGCTTTAGTATGTCAGAATTTACAACAAAAGAAGAAATTGACTATACACTCAAAACATTATATAATTGTGTACCGATGCTGAGGAGATACACAAGATATTAGGAGGAAAGAAAAAGTGACATTTCAGACTTTTTTGATAAAATACGGCGAAATCGGACTCAAGGGTAAGAATCGATATATGTTCGAGGATGCTCTTATGAACCAAATTCGCTTTTCATTAAAAGACGTAGAGGGAACCTTCCGTGTTCACAAATCTCAGGCGAGAATCTACGTGGAATGTGAAGGTTATTATGACTATGATGAGACCGTAGATGCACTAAAGAGAGTGTTTGGCATTGTCGGCATTTGCCCTGTTGTAGTCGTAGAAGATAAGGGATTCGATGACCTGAAAAAAGTGGTTGTGGACTATATGGATGAGATGTATCCGGATAAGAATACCACTTTTAAGGTGGAAGCAAGGCGCGGTAAGAAGAGCTATCCGAAGACATCTATGGAAATCAACTGTGACTTAGGTGAAGCTATTCTAGATGCATTTCCGGAGATTCGTGTAGATGTGCACAAGCCTGCTATTATGCTGAATATAGAGGTGCGTGATTTGATTTATATCTACTCTGAGATTATTCCGGGACCTGGCGGAATGCCGGTTGGAACGAACGGAAAAGCTATGCTTCTTTTATCCGGCGGAATCGACAGTCCGGTGGCAGGATATATGATTGCAAAACGTGGGGTACAGTTAGAGGCAACGTATTTCCATGCGCCACCGTACACAAGTGAACGTGCAAAACAGAAGGTCGTAGATTTGGCAAAATTAGTTTCTAAGTATTCAGGGCCGATTAAGTTAAATGTAGTAAACTTCACAGACATTCAGTTATATATCTATGAAAAATGTCCGCATGAAGAGTTAACCATCATTATGAGACGTTACATGATGAAGATTGCGGAACATTTTGCAAAAGAGAGCGGATGTTTAGGACTGATTACAGGAGAGAGCATTGGACAAGTGGCAAGTCAGACCATGCAAAGTCTTGCAGCAACAAACGATGTCTGCACATTGCCGGTTTACCGTCCGTTAATTGGATTTGACAAGCAGGAGATTATCACAATTTCCGAAAAAATCAACACGTTTGAGACTTCCATTCAGCCGTTTGAGGATTGTTGCACCATCTTTGTTGCAAAACATCCGGTGACAAAACCGAACATCAATATTATTCGTCGTTCAGAGGAGAATCTGGCAGAGAAGATTGATGAACTGATGGCCGAAGCAATCAATTCGGTCGAGACAATTTTAGTAAAATAATCCGAGAAGGATTGATAAAAAAGCCCCACCATATTGAACGGTGGGGCTTTATGAATTATACTAAGTATGGAGCTAATTGTTTTACAATGTCATCGGCAATCTCGTCATCGGCGTAAATGTTAAGTGCGATTGGTTTTGATAAATCTAAACTAAAGATTCCCATGATAGATTTTGCATCAATTACGTATCTTCCGGATACAAGGTCAAAATCATAATCAAATCTGTTAATTAAATTGACAAATGTTTTTACCTTGTCAATAGAATTTAAAGAAATATCTACAGTTTTCATAAATAACCTCCTTGAGAGTTTTTCTAACAAATATCTTATGCTTTATGGAAGAAAAAGTCAAGGAAAGAAAGGACAAAAAACATGAGGAAAGTTGCATTACACAACTTGGGATGCAAAGTAAATGCATATGAGACAGAAGCGATGCAGGAAATGCTGGAAAATCACGGATACGAGATTGTGCCCTTCAAAGAGGGAGCAGACATCTATATCATTAACACCTGCACAGTCACCAATATGGCAGACAGGAAGTCTCGTCAAATGCTACATCGTGCGAAAAAACTGAATCCGGAGGCTATTGTTGTTGCAACCGGATGTTATGTGCAGGCTCAGGAAGAAAATGGTAACATAGATGAATGCATTGACATCATTATTGGTAATAATAAGAAAAAGGATTTGATTGATATTTTGGAAAATCATACACCAAAGTCAGTGATAGATATCAATCATACAAAAGAATATGAGGAGATGCATCTCAGCAAAACAGCGGAGCATACCAGGGCTTACATTAAGGTGCAGGATGGCTGTAATCAGTTCTGTACTTACTGTATCATTCCATTTGCAAGAGGTCGTGTCCGCAGTCGTGCCAAAGAGGATGTCATTCGAGAAGTGACTGATTTGGCAAACAACGGATACAAGGAAGTGGTTCTTACGGGGATTCACTTAAGTTCTTACGGTGTGGATTTGGAAGATGAGAATTTGTTATCGCTGATTCTTGCAGTTCATGAGGTGAATGGTATCGAACGCATTCGTCTGGGTTCTCTTGAACCGAGAATTATTACAGAAGAATTTGCAAAAACCATTGCAAGTCTTCCGAAGATGTGTCCGCATTTCCATCTTTCTTTGCAGAGTGGATGTGATGAGACGCTTCGCAGAATGAACCGAAGATATACATCAGAAGAATACTATGAGAAATGTCAGCTGCTTCGCAAATATTTTGACAATCCGGCACTTACAACTGATGTGATTGTCGGATTCCCGGGAGAGACGGACGAAGAATTCGAAAAGTCCAAGGCGTTTGTGGACAAGGTGAATTTTTATGAGACACACATTTTCAAATATTCCCAGCGTCAGGGAACAAAAGCTGCAGTCATGGAAGGACAGATTTCGGAACAGATAAAGACAGCGCGAAGCAATATTATGCTGGAGATGGATGAACGCAAGAGAGAGGCATACGAAACCGGTTTTGTCGGTCGGGAAGTAGAAGTACTCTTTGAGGAAAAAATCAACAAAAATGGCGTGTTTTCTTGGGTTGGACACACGAAAGAATATGTAAAGATTGCACTACAAACGGAGGAAAATTTGCAAAATCAACTAGCAAATGTTCGAATCGACAAACAATCGCAAATTATTCGTTGAATTCGCATCCCGTTTATATTAAAATGAAGAGTGAAGAAGTATAAAAGGACGTGAGCATATGAGCAAATTAAGTAACACACAATTTTTCCAAGTAGAAAACGGACCACAGATTCAAGCAAAAGATATCCTTGAAATTGTGTATCAGGCTCTGCGAGAAAAAGGCTACAATCCGGTGAGCCAGATGGTCGGATATATTATGTCAGGAGACCCGACTTACATTACAAGTTACAATGGTGCGAGAAGTCTGATTATGAAGATGGAACGCGATGAATTGGTAGAAGAGATGTTAAAGACGTATATCAAACATCATTCTTGGGAATAAGATATTATGAGAGTTATGGGATTGGACTACGGTTCTAAGACTGTCGGTGTGGCAATCAGTGATCCGTTAGGTATTACGGCACAAGGCATTGAGACGATTGAGCGCAAGGAAGAGAACAAACTTCGAAAAACGCTTGCTCGAATTGAGGAGCTTGTAAAAGAATATGAAGTAGAGAAGATTGTACTTGGGTTTCCGAAAAACATGAATAATACAATTGGTGAACGTGCGGAGAAATCTTTGGAGTTAAAGGCAATGCTTGAGAGACGTATCGGTATTCCGGTTATCATGTGGGATGAGAGGCTTACAACAGTCGAAGCCGAGAGAACACTTATGGAGAGCAATGTCAGAAGAGAAAATCGCAAGAAATATGTGGACAAGATTGCTGCGGTTTTTATTTTGCAGGGATATTTGGATTCACTTAGTATTGGACAGTAACGATGGCGAGGGAGCAGTATGGAAAAAATTAAGTTTACATTTGAAGACACAAAGGAAGAAGTGGAATTCTTTGTACTGGAGCAGACAAGAATCAGCGGAAAAAACTATATCTTAGTAACGGACTCAGAGGAAGATGAGGCGGAGTGTCTGATTCTAAAGGATATGAGTGCAGCAGAGGACACGGAGAGCGTATACGAGATTGTGGAAGATGACGTAGAGCTTACAAGTGTCTTAAAAGTATTTGAAGAACTGTTGGAAGATGTGGATATAGAGATGTAAAATCGTATGCCCGAGAAGAACAACTAGATGAAAAAGACATGGAGGTGTGGCGTGAGAAAAGAAATGAATGTAGAATCAAAATTAAAGATTATACCAATCGGAGGTTTGGAGTCGATTGGAATGAATATCACTGCCTTTGAATATGAAGACAGTATTGTTGTTGTGGATTGTGGACTTGCATTTCCGGAAGATGATATGCTTGGAATTGATCTTGTTATTCCGGATGTAACATATTTAAAAGACAATATAGACAAAGTAAAGGGTTTTGTGATTACCCATGGTCATGAAGACCATATCGGCGCATTGTCGTATGTACTTAAGGATATTAACGTACCTATCTATGCGACGAAGCTTACCATTGGAATTATTGAAAACAAATTAAAAGAACACAATATGCTTCGCAGTACGAAGCGAAAAGTGGTTACTTACGGACAGTCTATTAATTTGGGACATTTCCGTATAGAATTTATCAAGACGAATCACAGTATTCAGGATGCGGCAGCACTTGCAATCTACTCTCCGGTAGGAACGGTAGTTCACACAGGTGACTTCAAGGTGGATTATACGCCGGTATTCGGTGATGCCATCGATCTGCAGAGATTTGCAGAGATTGGTAAAAAGGGTGTGCTTGCCATGATGTCAGACAGTACGAATGCGGAAAAACCGGGATTCACGGCGTCTGAGCGTACCGTAGGTGTCACATTTGACCACCTGTTTGCGGAACACTGCAACAGCAGAATTATTATTGCAACATTTGCATCTAATGTAGACAGAGTGCGACAGATTATCAGTTCAGCATACAAGTATGGCAAAAAGGTTGTCGTTGAAGGTCGCAGCATGGTTAACATTATTGAGACTGCTTCAGAACTTGGTTATTTGGATGTGCCGGAAAACACATTGATACAAATTGATGAACTAAAGAATTATCCGGATGAGAAGACTGTTCTTATCACAACCGGAAGTCAGGGAGAATCTATGGCTGCCCTGTCTCGTATGGCAGCAGACATTCATAAGAAGGTGTCTATCAAACCGGGCGATACGGTTATTTTCAGTTCTTCTCCGATTCCGGGAAATGAGAAGGCAGTTTCAAAGGTAATCAATGAATTGCAGCAAAAGGGTGCAACCGTTATTTTCAAGGATGCACACGTATCCGGACATGCTTGTCAGGAAGAGTTGAAACTGATTTATTCGTTATTAAAGCCGAAATATGCGATTCCGATTCACGGCGAATATCGTCATAGAAAAGCAAATGCAGGAATTGCAGAAGCACTTGGCATTCCAAAAGAGAATATCTTTATGATTCAGTCAGGGGATGTTCTTGCGATTGGCCAGAATGAAGCAAAGGTAATCGATAAAATACAAACAGGTTCGATTTTAGTGGATGGTCTCGGTGTCGGAGATGTCGGAAATATCGTGCTTCGTGACAGACAGCATCTTGCAGAAGATGGAATTATGATTGTAGTTCTCACATTAGAGAGAGGAACCAATCAGTTGCTTGCAGGGCCGGATATCGTATCACGTGGATTTGTTTACGTGAGAGAGTCTGAGGACCTTATGGAAGAAGCAAAACAGGTGCTTTGCGATGCGATTGATAATTGTCTGATGAATAATCGTTACGCGGATTGGAATCGAATTAAGATGGTGATTCGCGATACGATGAATGATTTTATCTGGAAGAAGACAAAGAGAAGACCAATGATTCTTCCGATTATTATGGATGTGTAGTATAATACAAGGGCGGAGAAAAATTTTTCTCCGTCCTTGATTGTGGAAATAGGAAGGATAAAACAATGATTGTAGATGAACGCATGCGCACGTTTATTCACTCTCTGGAAACAGAGAACAGTGAAATATTGGAGACAATTGAACAAGAAGCACTTGATACTTTTGTGCCGATTATTCGAAAAGAAATGCAGAGTTTTCTAAAGGTGCTTTTGGCAATTAAGAAGCCGAAACGTATCCTGGAAGTGGGGACGGCAGTTGGGTTTTCAGCGATACTGATGAGTGAGTATGCTCCTTGTGATTGCCATATCACCACAATTGAGAAGTATGAACCTCGCATTCCGATTGCCAGAGAGAATTTTAAACGCGCAGGAAAAGAGGAACAGATTACACTTTTAGAAGGCGATGCACTTGAGATTCTGAAAGGTATGGATGAGGAGTTTGACTTTATCTTTATGGATGCCGCAAAGGCGCAGTATATTTACTATATGCCGGAAGTGGTGCGTTTGCTTGCAAAAGACGGTGTGCTAATCTCAGATAATGTATTGCAGGACGGCGATATTATCGAGTCTCGCTTTGCAGTGGAGAGGCGGAATCGAACCATTCACAGTCGCATGCGAGAATATCTGTATGAGCTCAAACATCATAAATTATTAGAGACCTCCATTATCCCGCTGGGAGATGGGGTTGCATTAAGTACGAAAGTAAGAGAGGAATAGGAAATGGCAAGACATCCTGAATTGTTGATTCCGGCGAGTAGTCTGGAAGTATTAAAGACAGCAGTTATCTTTGGAGCAGATGCTGTATATATCGGTGGCGAGGCGTTCGGACTTCGCGCAAAAGCTAAGAACTTTACAATGGATGAGATGCGGGAAGGTATCGCATTTGCACACGAACACGATGTAAAGGTATATGTGACAGCCAATATCTTGGCACACAATAATGACCTTGCAGGCGTGAGAACATATTTTGAAGAATTAAGAGAGATAAAACCAGATGGACTGATTATTGCAGACCCTGCTATCTTTGAGATTGCCGGTGAAGTATGTCCTGAGATAGAACGTCATATCAGTACACAGGCGAACAATACGAACTACGGAACATTTAATTTCTGGTACAAGCAGGGTGCGACCCGCGTGGTAACTGCACGTGAACTTTCTCTGGAAGAGATTAAGGAGATTCGTGCAAATATTCCGGAGGACATGGAGATAGAGACCTTTGTTCATGGAGCGATGTGTATCTCTTATTCGGGAAGATGCCTTCTCAGCAATTACATGGTGGGAAGAGATGCAAACCAAGGTGCCTGCACACATCCTTGCCGTTGGAAATATTCGATTGTCGAGGAAACAAGACACGGAGAATATTATCCGGTATTTGAAAATGAAAGAGGAACTTATATTTTTAATTCCAAAGACCTCTGCATGATTGAACATATTCCGGAGCTTGTGGAGTCCGGTGTAGACAGTCTCAAGATTGAGGGACGTATGAAGACAGCGCTCTATGTTGCAACGGTTGCAAGAACCTACCGCAAGGCAATTGATGATTATAAACAAGACCCGGAACTCTATAAAAAGAATATGCCATGGTATCTCGACCAGATATCAAACTGTACTTACAGGCAGTTTACAACAGGCTTCTTCTTTGGGAAACCGAATGAGGAGAGCCAGATATACGATAGCAATACGTACGTGAAAGAGTACACCTATCTTGGAATCATCGGGGAAGAGAGAGGCGGAACCTACCGCATTGAACAGAGAAATAAATTCTCAGTTGGTGAAACGATTGAGGTTATGAAACCGAACGGCGATAATGTGGAAGTGACTGTGAAACGCATTTTGACAGAAGATGGCGTAGAGCAGGAGAGTGCACCACATCCAAAGCAGGTGTTGTATGTGGACCTCGGAATGAAGGTGGACCAGTACGATATCTTGAGAAGAGCAGAATAGAGTATGATGTGGATAAAGCTGCGTGACTAGAAAAAGTCCCGCAGCTTTTCAATTGCACTTTTTTCTATTCTGGAAACATAGGAGCGAGAGATGCCAAGCCTATCCGCGATCTCCCGTTGTGTGTATTCTTCCTGATTATAAAGACCGTAGCGCATTTTTAATACAAGTCGTTCACGTGGAGAGAGTTCTGATTCTAATTTTTCATAGAGAAGCCTAATATCATCCTTGAGTGTGATTTTTGTCTGAGCATCCGCCTCATTTGTTTCAATAATATCAAATAGTTGAATCTCATTTCCGTCTCGGTCTGTGCCGATTGGTTCATACAGGGAAACTTCCTTTGCATATTTCTTTTTTGTGCGCAGAAGCATCAAAATCTCATTTGCACCCCCTCTGTTGTGGCTCCGTTTTATCATTTGTTACTTGGAAGAAAAAAAGATGTACGTTTACTCCGTCCCAAACAATTTTTTCTACAAGGAGTTTTAATATTTCTCGTTTCTCGTTTAGTGATAGCATATCGAATGTGTCAGCAAAAGAGGAGAGTTTATCTGTAAGAGCGTCAAGTGTAGGAAGTAGTTCGCCATGATTATCAGATATATTCGTTAATTCAATTATTTGTTGTTGGATTGCTTCTGTTTCAGCAAGAAGTTCGTTAATTTCAGATAGTATCATCTCCGTAGCAACAGAATGAGAGGCTTCTGAAATGGCTTTCATGTAGTTTGAGATTTGCTTTTCTTTCTTCGTAAGTGTTGATTGAAGTAGTTCGATTTCTGAATTGCTGTGTTCATCAGCAGAAAGTATCTGCTTTTTGATAATATTTAATTGTTTTTGGAATGTGGAATCATTTCGGCTAAGTTTCTTGATTTCGTCACATACCATTCTGTCAAGTTCATTTCCTCTAGGGTTCTTTGTGTCGCATTGTTGACGTCTTGATTTTTCTTTGGTTTCGCATAGATAAGAGAAAGTTCTGTTTCCGTTTTCGTCAAATGCTCGATATGCTTTCGGTCTCATGTATGCTCCACAATGTCCGCATATTAAAAGACCGGAGAGAAGAGCATGATTGTTCTTTGGCTTTCGATAAGATTTTGGCTTATTCTGTTCTAATAAGTTTTGTACCTTTACCCATTCTTTACCCGTGATGGTTGGTTTATGTTTCCCGATGGCAACAATCCAATCTTTGTAGTCATGTGTTCTGTGTGATTGTTCGCAATTCTGATAGGTTTTGTTATACGCCATAATTCCATGCTTTCCGTTAAATTCTTTTTTGTCATTACAAAGAATTACACCTAATTTGCTAAAATAATCAAATGTATCTGAATCGGCAGAAGCATATACAGGGTTACTTAAAATGGAACGAATGGATTGTATCGCAAATGTTTTCCCGTTTCGTGATTTAATTTGTGCATTTAGGAGATAAGTTTCTGTTTTGGTTAAAGAGTTGTATTCGAGGAATTTTTGGAAGATAATTTTTATTATCGTCTGTTCCTCGGCAATTGGTTGTAATTGAAAGGCTGTCCTTGATTTGCCATTTAAAGAAGTTGAAGTTTGAATTTGTTTGCTTTTGAATCCTAATGGAGTTGTACCACCGAGCCAACGCCCAGTTTTTGCTAATTCAAGCATATTGTCTCTTATTCGCTCTGCAATTGTTTCTCGTTCTAATTGGGCGAATATGGAACTCATGCTCATCATGGCTCTTCCTATGCTTGAACTGGTATCAAATCTTTCATTGATTGAGTGAAAGTCAATTTCATATTTATTTAATTCGTTTATCAAAATTGCAAAATCGCAAGTGTTTCTGCTGATACGGTCTAATCGGTAACAAACGATACTACGTATTTTCTTATTTCTGCAATCTTGCATAAGTCTTTGAAATTGTGGTCGATTTGTGTTCTTTCCTGAAAATCCTTCGTCCTCATAGACTTCGATTAGGCTTTCATCATCAATGCCAAATTCCCTTGATATGTAGCCTTTGCAGAGTTCAATTTGATTTCCAATGCTTTCTCCTTTTCCTGTGAATTTTGACTTGCGAGAGTAAATCGCAATCTTTTGGTTTTCTTTCAAAGTTAGTTTTTTCATACCTATTCCTCCAATTGTTTAATTTTTTCAAAGCAATTATAAATGTCGAAATTTAAAATTGCAAAAAGAATTTTATAGGATTGGTATATACAGATTTGAAGTGATTTAGAACTCTTTTCTTAAAAAATTTCTATATTGTGATATAATGGTTGCAAGTTAGTTGTTTATGGAGAAATGGAAGATGAAAAATTGTCCTAATTGTAATTTGGAATTGCCAAACGAAGCACACTTTTGTCCGAAGTGTATGTATGAATACCCTAGAGTGGCAAGGCAAAGAAAAAGAATTAAGGTCATAAAAAAGAAAAAGAGAGTGCGTATTATAGTCGTTTTGGTAATTATTTTGTTGGTAAAAGATTTCTGGCCATTGTTAAGGCTTCTGATACCTAAAAGTAGTGAAAAGGAAAAAACACAACAGAATCAACCAAGCATAGAATCGACATTCCGTACTAATGAAATGTCTGGAGTGAATCCTGCGATACTTCATGATTTTGAAGATGTGCTTTTTACAGATTTGGATTCTGTTTCGCAAATACTTGGAGAAGAGATAATGGAAGCCTATCCAAGTGTGGGAAGTATGGTACATGAATTTGAAAGCGTAGAGATAGCAGTTTCGGAAGATGACTACATAAACAGTATCTATATTGATTATTTGAACGCCAAAAATGAAATTGTTGAGCAATATGGGATTCATGGTTTTAATGGAAAAACAAGTAAAGAAGAAGTAAAGGGGACTTTGGGTGTTCCAGACGAAATTTTTGAGGGAGAATGGTACTATGAGTTTGGTGGAGAGAGAGGTATGCCGTCATTAAGAGTTGTATTTGATGAAAATGACATGGTAATAGCACTGCAGTATTATACTGTGCAGTAGTATTACAATGTATTTTGGGAATGGTCGAAAAGAGCGTTGTTTGTTTCAATGATGGAATATTTGTTATTCAAACACCAAATGAGAATGCTATCACGTTCATTCTTTGGATACAAAGGGGAAAAGCCAGCGTATTTTAATAATTGCTGTGCTTCTGTAAGAGATAAATGCATGCCAAAAGCCAAAGAAATCAATTTATCTCTGGATGGAAATCTTTTTCCAGAAAATATCTGATAACCATAAATCTCGTTTAATTCGGAGTCGTGAATGATTTGAGATTTTTTCAAATCTTTTTTATCTGCCAATTGGTTTAAATAATCACATAATGGTGATTCAATCAGATGTTCTTTTTCGGATTGAATGTAATGTTCAATGGATTTGCTTGAATTTAAAGCGTCCATTAATTCGTTAGTAGATTTTTTTGTCATTTGTATCACCTCGGCAGAAGTATAGCACGGAAAATAAAATGTTGCAATGGAGAAAACAATGAGTAGTGAAATGTATGAGTGGATTGAAAAGAGTATAGAGGAATATTATCATCTTGTGAAAGTGTTGAAAAAAGATGATAAGAAAGAAATTGTGTTGTACCAACATAAAGAGAGAGGGAAAACGGCTATAGTAAAACGGCTGAAACATAAATCTAATGTATATGAGAAGTTGGCAACCATAGAACAACCGAATGTTGTTAAAGTTTTAGAAGCAAGTAGTAACGATGAGTGTACCATAGTTATAGAGGAATATTTGGATGGAATATCTGTTGCAGACCTATTGGAGAATCAAAGTATTTCCTCAAAGATGGCGTATCAAATTGTTTTGCAAATCTGTGATGGGTTAGAAGTTCTTCATGAAAATGAGATTGTTCATAGGGATATAAAACCAGAAAATGTATTTGTTTTGGGAGATGAGAGTGTTAAGATTATTGATTTTGATGCTTCAAGAATTTACAGAAAATACGGAAAAAAAGACACAGTTGTGTTAGGTACTGTGGGTTATGCTCCACCAGAACAATATGGAGAAGCTCAGACGGATGCAAGAAGTGATATTTATGCATTGGGTGTGTTGATGAATGTATTGTTTACTGGGAAACATCCAGTTAATGAAGTCGCGAATGGAAAAGTAGGAAATATCATTGAAAAGTGTATCATGGTAAATCAAAATAAAAGATATAGAAATGTATCAGAGATAAAAGAACAATTAAAAAAGTTAACATACTAAGCACGGTGCTTAGTACAAGAAAACTGCCTACCATTATAATAGTGATAGGCAGTTTTTCTGTCTAAAGAGTTGATGAAGAAGAACGTGGGTAAGGTTTCTTCTCATCAGTCAGTCCTGAGAGATAGTCCATGCTTGTTCCAAGGGCGAGGGCTATCTTTCGGCATTGTTCAAAGGTATAATAGCGTTTACCATTTTCGATTTTCGAGTAATCGCTTTGGTCTATGCCTGTCAAATGTTGCATTTTTATTTGGGTATACCCTAGTTCAATACGCAAATCTTTTAGACGGGACAAGAGATCACCTCCTAAAAATAGTATTACCATAATTATGGATGAAATGACCTATTGACTTTAGGGTTAAATTGACCTAGAATTAAACAAAAACGATTGAATTACAAGGAGAGATAAAATGGAGAAGAACTGGAGCAAAATCGTAGTAAAAGGCGTTATAGGAGTATTGTTGTTAATTCTTGTATCTGCAATAACATCATTGCTTATACATAGAACTACACCTGCTTCAAAGACAATTAAGAATGGTTTGTCTGCTTATGAGTTGGCAGTACAATATGGTTATGATGGAACAGTTGAGGAATGGCTTGAATCTCTCAATGGAAAATCTGCGTATGAAATAGCCGTAAATAATGGCTATTCGGGTACGGAAAAAGAATGGTCTGATACACTTACTGCAATGAGTAAAGAAGATTTGGTAAGTATTAAAACTGCGTCATTCTCAAAAAAGGGAGAACTTATTATTACGCTTTCAGATGATACAAAATTAAATCTTGGTGTTGCTGTTGGTAAAGATGGTAAGGATGGCGTTGATGGTAAAAATGGTATAGATGGAACGAATGGAAAAGATGGTATTAATGGCACAAATGGAATTGACGGTAAGGATGGAAAAGATGGTCTGAATGGTGCTGATGGCAAGGATGGTAAAGACGGAGTAGATGGCACTAATGGAACAAATGGTATAGATGGCAAAGATGGAGAAGATGGTACAGATGGAATCGGAATTTCATCTGCTTTTATCAATGATAAAGGACAACTTGTAATTCAATATTCAGATGGTAAGAGTGTTAATCTTGACAAAGTTGTGGGTATGAATGGGGTAGATGGTGTTAGTGTTACAAAATCTGAAATCAATTCAAATGGGGAATTGGTGCTTACATACTCAAATGGTCAGCAAGCAAATGTAGGAGTTGTTGTCGGAGCAAATGGGAAAGACGGTATTGATGGAACAAATGGAGTTGATGGTAAAGACGGACTGAATGGTGCAGACGGCAAGGATGGAAAAGATGGAATAAATGGCGTCAATGGTAAAGATGGCGTGAATGGAGTCAATGGTATTGACGGAGAGGATGGTATCAGTATTACATCATCTGTTATCAATGCTAAAGGTGAACTTGTTTTGACATACTCTGATGGCGAAACTGCGAATCTAGGTGTTGTAGTTGGAGCCAATGGTAAAGATGGAAAGGACGGACAAAATGGAGTTGACGGAAAAGATGGAAAGAATGGTGTAGACGGAACAGACGGCAAAGATGGCCTAAATGGTACAAACGGAGTTGATGGAGTCAGTGTAGAAAAAGCAGAAATCAATTCGGATGGCGAACTTGTACTTTACTATTCTAACGGACAGCGCTCAAATGTCGGGAAAGTAATTGGAGCAGATGGAAAAGATGGTACAGATGGAACAAATGGTGCAGATGGTAAGGATGGAAAAGACGGAACAAACGGAAAAGATGGCGTTGATGGTATCAGCGTTGTAAAATCAGAAATCAATGTAAAAGGTGAATTGGTATTGACCTACTCTAATAATACTGTTGAAAATCTAGGTGTTGTAGTAGGCTCAAATGGTAAGGATGGAGCAGATGGTAAAGACGGAGTAGATGGCACTAATGGAACAAATGGTATAGATGGCAAAGATGGAGAAGATGGTGTTAATGGTGTAGACGGAGTAGGCATTGAAACCATTATTATTACCGATAAAGGAGAATTGCAAATTACATTGACAAGTGGTACAACCTTAAACCTTGGCAATATCAAGGGCTCAGATGGTGCTGATGGAAAAGATGGAATTGACGGAATAAATGGTGCAGATGGTAAGGATGGAAAAGACGGAGCAGATGGTATAGGTATTACAGAAACTGATATTAACGACAAAGGGGAACTTATAGTTACTTATTCAGACGGAAATTATGTCAATTTAGGAATCGTAGTAGGGAAAGACGGAACAAATGGAACTGATGGAGTAGATGGCAAGGATGGAGCAAATGGCTCTGATGGTATTGGAATATCAAGTACAGAGATTGATGATAATGGAGAGTTGATTGTTTATTATTCCAATGGTGCGTCTGCAAAGTTAGGTGTTGTAGTTGGTAAAAATGGTGTTGATGGAAAAGACGGAACAAACGGAAAAGATGGCGTTAATGGTACAAATGGAGTAGATGGTAAGGACGGAGTAGGAGTATCTGAAACTTCCATAAATACGAATGGAGAACTTATCCTCACATATTCTAATGGGAAAGAGGTTAATCTCGGCACAGTAGTAGGAAAAGATGGTACTAATGGCATAAATGGTACAAATGGCAAAGACGGAAAAGATGGAGAAAACGGGAAAGATGGTCAAGACGGAGTAGATGGCATTGGTGTAACAAAATCAGAAATCAATGAGGATGGAAATCTTGTCATTACATATTCTGATGGAACAGTTGCTACTCTTGGAAAAGTAATTGGAGCAGATGGAAAAGATGGAGAGGATGGAACAAACGGAATTGATGGTAAAAACGGTGCCGATGGAAAAGACGGTCTAAATGGAAAAGATGGTAAAGATGGAGAGGATGGTATTGGAATCTCCGGTGTAATCATCAACGAAGATGGAGAACTTGAACTGACATTTTCAGATTCTAATAGTATTAATTTGGGATGTGTAGTTGGAAAAGATGGTGCTAATGGGACTGACGGAAAAGACGGTATCAATGGAGAAGATGGGAAAGACGGCGAAGATGGTGCTGATGGGCAAGATGGAGTTGGAATAGAGGATGTTTCAATTTCAGAAGCAGGTGTCTTAAGTGTCAAACTTACAAATGGAACAACACTTACATTAGGCAATATTAAAGGTCAAGATGGCATAGGTATTACAAAATCAGAAATCAATGAGAATGGAGAACTTGTTTTAACCTATTCTAATGGTACAAGCACCACTCTCGGAAAAGTTGTCGGCACTAATGGTACTAACGGAAAAGATGGCAAAAATGGAGCAGAGGGTGTAGGAATTGCAGATGTAACAATTTCTGATGAAGGTGCTTTGACGGTTACACTTACAAGTGGTACTGTTCTTGAACTTGGAAATATCAAAGGCGAGAATGGTATTGGCATAACGAAGTCAGAAATCAATTCGGATGGAGAATTAGTGCTTACATATACCAATGGAGAAAGTGTAACTTTAGGAAATGTAGTGGGAGCAAATGGAAAAGATGGTGCTGATGGTGTTGGTATTAAGACTATTACGCTTTCTGCTGATGGGAATTTAAGTATCCTTATGACAGATAATACTCTTTACAATCTTGGAAATATCAAAGGAGAAAAGGGTGATAAAGGAGACAAAGGAGATACGGGAGAACAAGGTCCAAAAGGTGAAGATGGCAGAGGCATTGACAAGATGGAAATTGTTGACGGAGAGTTGATAGTGACATATACTGATGGTACGAGTGCTAATCTTGGAATAGTCAATCCATTTGAAGAAGCAATAGATGAACAATTAGAATTTACACTATTGGATAACGGTACATATACAGTTGCAATAAAAGAAGAATGTAAAGAAACGGCAATGTCTGTTGTAATACCGAATTATTATGGAAAAAGGGTTGTTTCTGAAATCTCAATAAATGGCTTCCAAAATTGTTCCAAATTGCAAAGTATTACTATTTCTGATAGTATTACAAGTATTGGCGAATATGCATTTAATAATTGTTCAAAATTGACGGATGTAGTTATGTCAAGATATGCGACATACGTTGATGACTATGCATTTAGTGGATGTAAAGAATTGAAGAGCATAAGTCTTCCTAATACTATTATATTTATGGGACAATGGGTTTTTGAGAATTGTACTTCTTTACAACAAGTTAATGTACCAGAGAAATTAACAAATATTCCTATTGGTACATTTAAGGGGTGTACTTCTTTAGAAAGCGTTGTTATTCCTCAAAGTATAACTGGAATTTATGGTGAAGCTTTCTTGGGATGTATTTCACTAAAGAGTATTACGATTCCGAAAACTGTTACTAATATAACTTCAGAAGCGTTTGGAGATTGTAGTAGTTTAGAAACAGTTTATTTTGAAGATTCTATAGGATGGGAGAAAGGATATGGTACTACTTTCAATTCGGTGGATGTAAGTGACGCTGAGAAAGCAGCAAAGGAATTGACAGCAAGAGTGTACATGAATTCAACCGTTGGAAGAAGAACCTATTATTTTAGAAAAAACTAATGGAGGAAACTAATTGTGTGTAATGGGAAAAGAACACTTTGGATGATGAATTTACTGCGTGATGAAAAGAGTAATTTTGAATTTTGTAAGGAAAGAGGGATTGTTGGATTTGGTTGGGGCTTGCGAGAAAATACAACTACTGATTATGAGGAATTTAAAAATCTAACCAAATTGGAAGGACATTATTATAAAAACGGGGTTTTTGATAGTAATTTAGATAATGCATTAAAGTGTTTTGATAAAATGACACAAGGAGATTTGATTTTATTGCGTGATGATAATATGCAATTTTACGTATGTGTTGTTTTAGATGATGAAAAGCGCATTAACCAAGGTGCCCTCTATTTTGAAGCAAACGCTACTTGTAATAGAAAGGTGAGATTTTTGCCCATAGTGATTGATGAAAAAGAATTTAAAGATATGGGATTAGAAAACGAGGATTATGTATTACGAGGTACAATTAAAAAATTGCCATCTTCATCAGCAGAGGAAAAAATAGAAGAGTACATAAAAGAAGTATGTTTACCATATTTGTCCTAAATACGCTTAAACTTTTTTCTTTGGGGAAAGGCTTTGCCAAAGGTTATAAAAGGTCATAGAGGGACAAATAGAGCGTTATAGCAATTAAATAAAGGTTTCAAAGAGAGATATTTCAGAAAAGTCTGAGGTATCTCTTTTTCTTTTTGCGTTTGCCGTCGTAATTTGACTTGATTATTAACAAAACAATGGGGAAATTCGTAATAAGTTTGAAAAAAAAAATTAAAAATTTGGAAAATTTTGGAATAAACTCTGCGAATGGGGATATTATATGGTATCAGCATGTTGAAAGAATAAGAAATAAATCGAAAGATTTCAGAAAGGAGTTGATTAGAATCAAGTGAATGATTTTGATGAAAAAAGGACGTATGTTTCTAGGGAGGAAGTGGAGGGGAGAATTGCTCTTGATGATTCTCCAACTACCATTTGTATAACCAATCATATTATAGAAATGGTTACATGTGAGAAACATCAAGGAAAAACCTGTTCTATTAGGAGATTAGATAAACGTTATTACGTTAATCTTAGAACAGGAGAAATCAAAGAATTTCGTAAAGCAGAAGATAGGGATAAATCAGTTAATATGAATCCTAAATTTACTGCTTTAAGGCAACTCATAAATAAGAATTTTCATGGGTTGTTTTCAGAAATTCATTTGATTTTAACTTATGATAAAGAAATGAAAGAACGTGAAAAGGCTTCGGTAGATTTCAAAGCCTTTTGGAAGAGGATAAAAAGGTTTTATTCCGGACTTGATTATATTGTGATTTATGAACCCACCGAAAAAGGTGTGTGGCATATTCATGTGTTAGTTAAGGATAGTAGAAATAGAAAATTATTCATTCCTAAAGAACATTTGAAAGAATTATGGGGACAAGGATTTATTTATGTACTTCGCATTTCGGAAAATGATAATATTGGTGCTTATTTTGTGGCTCTACTTTCAGAAGATAGAGAAATAAAGTCTAAAAAGGCTAATCGGCTTCAGTATTATAAAAAAGGATATAGATTATTTTCAAAATCGAAAGGAATAAAAAGTCCAATTTATTTGAAAATGCCATATAAGGAAGCAATGCAGTTGGTTCAAGGTTTAGAACCATGCTTTGAAGAAAATTATGGTATTTATGATGAAGAGACAGATGAAGAAATTAACGTGATATACAGAAGAGAGTATAATATGAAAAGGAGATAAGAATTATGACGAAAAAAGAAATTACTCTACACAAGGATTTATTCGAGACATACAAGGAACTTTTAGCGCTGGTTGATGAAGCAGTGGGTGAGGTGGTCTACTTTGTAGAGGAACTTAAACATTATGATTTAATGAATGATGCGAGAAGAAAAATATTTTCTACAATAGAGGATAATCTATTTAATGCATCTATTAAACTTCAATATGAAAAGTTAGAGCATGAAGATGCATTAAGGGATGCAGGGATAGATTTTGATGGAGGTAATATTCGTGATGAAGCAAGAGAAGAAGAGATGTGAAGAGCGAATAAGATTTAATGAAGAATTGATTGAGATGCTTAATTGTGTGCTGGTAGATGCGAAATTTTTTTCAGAGGAGTTAAGACGCTATGGGTGTTTGAATGAGGTACGAGAAGAAATTTTGGAAAACATAAGGAATAATACATGGCAAGTGTCAGAAAGACTTCAAGAGGAGAAACAATGTATTTCTTTAAGGTTATGGGATTTACAATTAAATAATAAAATGTAGAAAGAATTAGAGAGGAAACGGATACATGCAGTTAATTTGTCATTATCCAAAAGATAATCAAGCAATTCACACCTTGTATGAAAAAGTCTCTATCATTCACGGAGAGTACATACTCTCTTACTTAGAGAGAATGGATTGCTCTAAGGAACAGAAGATAAAAATACTAGAAAACATAAGAAGTAAGGGATAAGGATAAATTGGCAGTCAGTAATGGCTGCCATTTTAATAGAAATTGCAATACCAATCGAGTAAAAACATCATTTTCATACTTAATTGTTGGACTTGCCAGAGAGGAGATATTAAGTATGGAAATTATTCAATTAAATGTTTTAACACACGAGGAACTAATAGAAAAAGTGGTATCTACATCATTGGATTTAGAAGAATTAAGAGAAATACTAATTGATACAGAATTTATGAGTAAGACAATAGATGAAGCATTTGAAGAATTGATAACACTCTTAAAGGAAGTTGTGGAAGATGTTGAAGGAGACAGAAAGAATCAAAGGCAACGGAAATAACGTTTTACTTTATTCTAGAACGCTCTAAAACGATTTTAGGGACCAAAGAACAGAAAGGTTGGAAACCTCTTTGCTTAAAAGGGCAAACGGGCAGGAGAGGACAATTTGAAATATCCCCTCTTGACCCGTTGTTTATTTAATAATCAAGTAAATGTCCGTTACAGAAGTAAGGTGTCGGACGTGCCAAATAGTTTGAGATATGTATTTTTAGATATTTTGCAAGTTTCCCATTCCCATTGCTGAATTGTCACTACAGATACATTCATTTGTTGTGCAAATGCACGTTGCGTGAGATTTTTGCTCTTTCTGAGGGAGCGTATAGCAGAGCCCTGTCCGTTATATAGAAAGCGATTGTAGTCGTCTAAAAGTGTATCGATTGGTACATGGTAGAAGTCGGCAAGTTTTTGTAGATGTTCAATAGGGTAGTAATCACGCAAAGGATCTTCGTAATTAGCGTAGGTGCCTCGTTTGATTTGGAGATATTTTGCAATGGTGTCTTGATATAGATGATTTTTAAGGCGAAAGTATTTTAATTTTTCTGCTGTGGTAGTAAGTTCGTCAGGGGAATGATAAAGAAGCATAAAGGAATCTGCTTCTGAAATACGAGAAGGAAGATGTAGCATAAAGGTGTGGATATATCGGATTGCGTATTCGTTAGAGTTTCTTCTATATAAAATGGCAAGTTGCTTGCTGAAACTCCTCAAAATCTGCCACTCATCACTAAAAACTTGTTGTTTTTGGTCTTGAGAGCAAAAAGGAGCCGTAGCGATGGGGTTGCTTTTTCAATACAACGTGCGGCATAAGTTCCAAGTTTATTATTTTTTTCGGGATTAAATGTGATGATGGCTTTAATTAGTCCGATAGTACCGATGGAGATTAAGTCCTCCGGATTCTCTTCCAAGTGTTGATATTTTTTGATGACATGTGCAACCAGACGTAAATTTCGTTCTATAAGAATGTGCTTCGCTTCAAGGTCACCTTCGAGGTATTTTTGCAGGTAGTATTGTTCTTCCTCTGCAGAAAGGGATGGAGGGAATGACTTCAAGGCTGCACCTCATGACATATTTAATAATAATGTATGACGGGACAAAAATGAATGTGACTTATTTTGT
>JAZQSP010000183.1:0-2457 GCA_045630205.1 Faecalimonas sp.
CATCCGTCGTTGTTCGAGAGAACACAGACGGCCTTACCCTCTAGCCCGGGATGAAATACCTTTTCTACCGAACAGAAGAAACTGTTACAATCCACTAGGGCGTACATATCAATGACGTGGTTTGTGGATGATATAGGTGACTGTTCCCCAAATGGAGAATCGGTCATCAGGAGTAACCTTTATTTCCGGAAAGTCGGGATTGGCTGGTATGAGCCATCCGAAGCCATCTCTCTTGACGAAACGCTTCAATGTGTAATCACCGTTAAACTCGCAAACAGCTACCTGACTTTCGGATGGATTGCGGTTGCTCTTATCAACTATGACAATGTCGCCTGAATGTATGCCTGCATCGATCATTGAATATCCTTCCACACGGATGAGATAGCATGATTCGGGATTGGGACATAGCATCTTCAGCAGTTCAATGTCTTGAGCCTTCTCGTCATTATCCAATGGGATCGGAAAACCTGCAACAATACCAATGTCAAAGTACGGCAAATTCATTTCCTTGATTTGAGTTGCCGAATATACAGTACCCAACTTCTCAAGGTTTGTACGCTCGTCAACGATGGACTTTGCTATACAGTTCTTGATGAATTCCGTCTTGTTATCTTGAGCATCTATGTATTCAGCCATACCTTTAGGTGCTCTGAAAGTATAGAGTTTGCTATCGGTACCAGGTCTTCCAGCACCTTCACGCTTTCCTCCTCTTGAACCTTTTTTCGTTGAATTATCCATAGTCTCCATATTCTTTGGTGCAAAATTATGAACTTATTTTGATTTCCGTATTACATAATCAAAGAAAAGTATTCATCAATGCTGAAAAAGTAGTAATTTCATGCCGTATAGCTTCATTTTGCATTCTGTATAGCGGTATAAAGGATGCCGTAGGATGCATTTGAGACACCTGTCATGAAGATGACAAATGTCTGTATGCTGTAATAGAAAAGTAAGTCCAGACTATATCGTAGTGCAACCACGACATAAGGATGGTGTTGTAGAAACACCCTATAAAAGGAGAATGATTTTGCAATGATTTCCAAATGATGTGCGTCATTCGGAAATCATTGTTATTAGCGTGGCTACTCAAATGTGAACTTATTGATGTAAAAGTAGGTATCCAAGTCCTCGTATTCATATTCATGGATGTAGTCCATCATTTCGTCTTCGGATTTGTCGCCTCTTTCCACTCCCATCTTTGAACACCATTCCTGTATGGCATCTTCAATGGTATCAAAGGCTTCATCGCACAAATCATCGAACGGGTCTCCAGAACATGACACACAACAATCCTCAGTAAAGAACTCGCCCTCGTCATGAACACAGAAGATGATACATCCTGGTTCTATTTCACGATAACTGATGCTAAGCTCATCGCCAAGAACTTCATTGACGGCATGGAAGAAATCGTGACAGCCAGCCCATGCAGTATCGGTTTCCAATGTAAGCAAGTGCCAATCCTCTTTTTCGTCCGATTCATATTCCGCAAAGATGATATTACCTCTAACAGAAATATGCCGTTGCTGATAGTCTATTCCGTAATGTTCTGCCAACTTTGCAAGCCAAACATCTTTTGACTTTACATCCATAGACTCAAGGGTGTCCCATAAATTCTTTACTGCCTTTTGCGTACCAGTAATCTTGTAAGTGGTGTAACAGTTGTTTGCCATACTCTTAACGTATTGAATTATAAATGTTGATAATCTCCATCCCCATAGACTTTGCCTTTTTATAAGTATAAAATGTGCCACCTTTATGTTTACCATCATACAAGGTGATAAGCCGTGAACTTCGTTGAACCATATAGTCATTTCGTCGCAAGAAACATTGTTGATGATAATGTTCGCTGACAATAATAGTTTCATCCACCTCATTTAGAATACGTTCATATTCCACTTTATGCTTTTCATTCCATCGCTCAGTCTGTTCTCGATATGGTAGAACTGCTATAATTTTAATCTGCGATAATTCAGACTTCAAAGAAAGGACAGCCTTAGCAGCCAATAAATCAAATCCTATTGCCATTCCACAATAGAAACAATGATAACCCTCGTGATAGGATTTGGTTATCTCATTTCTCAAAAGTCGCATAATTTCATTTTGTTTTGCGAATGGAACAATCCGATGTCCACTAAAGCAAACCGATTTCAATGTCTCAAATTCTTTTTTCATTTTATACTACCTTATAGTGAGTTCTTGCTAAAAATACACCGCCAATTACATTTGCTCCATTACTTTCAAGTTGATGGGCATATGTGGCGTAACTTATACCTTTGGTTATTATATCATCAAAGACCAATACGCACTTGCCATTAAAGAAAGCAGAATCAAAAACTATGTTTTCTTCCTTACGAATATCAAGTTCTTGTTTCCGGTTCTTATGAAGAGGTCTTCTCTCCTTACTGATTGTTACGTGTTCATAGCCGTTGATTGCACCCGTTAGTTCGCATACTCGTT
>JAZQSP010000184.1:0-1454 GCA_045630205.1 Faecalimonas sp.
AATATTATGTTCAGAATCGCAGAAGCAATTTCAAAGGCAAATGCCGAAGGTAAGAGAGTTAAGAAAAAGGATATTGCAGAAAAGTTCTGGCCGGATTCAACGGAAACCGCGCGTCAGGTAAATATGACTAAACTCTGCAATGGTAAGCAAAAGAAGATCAATCCGGATTGGGTAAAGATAGTATGCGAGGCTACTGGTTGCACACCGGAGTTCCTATTAGATTTTTGAGTTATGAAGAAGTATCAAATGACTATTTTCTGGGGCGCGATTGCGTTATGTTCTATTCTCGCCATTTGGGTTAAGGAATGTATTGCGCCGGTTATAGTATTGAGCGTTTGTTGCACAATAGTAAGTTACCGCAATGATAGGAAAAGCAATAAGAGATAACGTTTTGAGCGTTATTCAGTTCTGGCAGAGAAATTGTTACGGAACTGACGTAAATATGAGAATCAGCGTACTATATGACGAGATAGACAAAGAGCATTTTATAACCGTTGTTATCACTAAAGGCGAATTTTACAAAGAGTGGTATATAACCGAGAATGAAGATCACAACCCTTACAAGACGGTTGAAGAGATCGGAAACGAATTGACTAAATTAAACATAAAACTTAACTAACTATGGCAGAAATGAGTGTTTTTCAGGTGCTTAATTCAATTAATTGCAATGAGCATACCGAGCAAAAGAATGGCTTAACTTATTTGAGTTGGGCGTGGGCGTGGCAAATGGTAAAGCAGAATTTCCCCGATGCTACATATACCATTTACGAGAATAAGGACGGATTACTTTATCATACTGACGGAAAGACCGCGTGGGTAAAGACCGGCGTAACTATCAATGGTTTGGAGCATATTGAATATCTCCCTGTAATGGACTTCAAAAACAAATCTATAACAATAGACCAGATTACTTCCTTTGAGGTAAACAAGGCCGTTCAGAGAAGTCTTACAAAGGCGTGTGCGCGTCACGGATTAGGTTTGTATATCTATGCCGGAGAGGATTTGCCCGATGGCGATGGCAAAGTTGCTCCCACCCCAAAACTGACCGAGAAAGAGCAAGACGATTTGGCTCTGGCTATTGACGAGATTAAGCATTGCAAGTCTATTGACGAACTTACTGATGTGGCAAAGAAATGGAAGGGATTTCAGAATGTCCCCGCCTATCTGAAAGCCGGACAAATTAAGAAACAAGAACTTTTGAACGAAGGAAAATGAGTACACTACCTATTTCCCCTGTTAGATTCATTGAGGACAATGAGCAGGGCATACACCAGTATTGGAAAGGATTTGATCAGTTGCACGGAGTAACCGACATTCTGAAATCGGTTATCTTCTATGACAAGTATTCAGGTATTGACGAGGCGGTTCTTATGAACGCCGCCAGACGCGGAACGGCTATTCACGAAATAGTACAGGCCGAGTTGATGCACACCGAGTACGATAACTCCGGAGAA
>JAZQSP010000185.1:0-12914 GCA_045630205.1 Faecalimonas sp.
AGACCGCTTGGCCTCCGACTTACCTTGCGTAAGTACGAGAATGTTTTACCGACTTCCCCCCGGGGGCTGACCCTGTGAGCGGGCTAAAACCCACAGCGAACAGGGGAAAATAGTAGGTGGGCACAAACTGACCACCAATTAAAAAAACGGTGGTAGGTTACTGCCCATTTTCTTATATACTCATATATACTCATATATACTCATGTAGGAAAATAGGCCGATTTTTCAAAAAAGGAACAAAAACCGTTCAGATACTTCCCAACTGAAAAAGCCCGATTTTATCGGAATATCACTATTAAATTATTAATTGCTGGGCAAAAAGTGTTCGTAAAGGTGTACCTTTTTGGACGAAAACCGTTCACTTACTTCCGAGCAAATATTGAACGAAAAATACCAAAAAACCGCATAACAAAGCCATTATTTAACAATTTCGCGAAATCAAAGCAAAAAAATATTTTGGTGCAAAAACTGAACATTTTGAAATTATACCGTTCACTATTTTCCCTGATAAAAAAGCGGTGGTCAGTTACTTCCCAGCACTTCCGAAAAATGACGAAATCGGGCAAAAACCGTTCACTTACTTCCCGGAAACCGTTCACTTACTTCCCGAAAACCGTTCACTTACTTCCCTACCGACCTTTAAAAAACCGCATAACAAAGCCTTTTTTTGAGGGTCAAAATTCCTAGAGCCTTTTAGAGCCTTTTAGAGCTTTTTAGAAAGGGTACAATCGGGGCTTTTTAAAATAGCCCCCGATTATACTTTTATTCAGATAAACGGCCGAAAAACTGGCCGGATCTATACGAGCAAATACAAAGAAAGAGAGGAAATTATGAACAGAGAAACAGCGAAAGAAACAGCAAAAGCGTATTTAGCGGATTATCTGCAGGGAAAGGGCATTGATATCGGCAGGCCTTTTCATTGCCTGAATCCAGAGCATACGGATGAAAATCCGAGTATGAGTTTTGACAGAAAAAGAAATATCTGCCATTGCTTTTCATGCGGTGCAACGTATGACATATTTCATTGTATCGGCTTATTAGACGGTATAGAGGGTTTTAAGGGGCAATTAGAAAAGGCTTGTGATTTATACGGAATTATCATTGATGAGGGTTCAGCAAGCCCGAAACAAGCCCACAGAGAGCCACAGCCGGAAGATATGACGGAATACTATAAGCAATGCAGCTTATTACTTGATTCTGATTCAGAATATCTTCTGAAAAGGGGTATTTCCCTGGCAACGGCTGGCAGATATGTTATAGGGCTAGATCCGGCTTTCAAGGCGGGCAAGGATACAATAAAGGCTTTAATCATTCCTACAGGAAAATATAGTTTTGTGGCTAGGAATACAGCAGACGGAAAGCCGAGATATTGGAAACATGGAACGGCAGAAATATTTCCGAAGAAAGCAGATCAGCAGAAGCCGTTAATTGTTTGTGAGGGTGAAATTGATTGCCTTTCAATTATCGAAGCTGGGGGCAATGCTGTATCAATGGGAACAGTACAGAATAAAAATAAACTGTATGAATATCTAGAAGATTTTAAAAAGCCGGTTATTTTGGCTTTGGATAACGATAAGGCGGGGCAAGCAGCTGAAACAGAGTTATATTCGGAACTGATGAAAAAAGGCATTGAAACGTACAAATATAACCTTTCAGGAGCATATAAAGACCCGAATGAAAGACTATTAAACGATACAGAGGGTTTTAAGGCCGATATTAAGCGATTAATGGAAAACCCTAGGGAAGTTATCAAAGAAGTAGAAAAGGCCGAATACGAGAAAGAAACGGCCTTGTATCACGTTAAGGATTTTATTAACGGCATTGCTGACAGCGTAAACACGGAAGCAATACCGACACGGTTCAGCAAATTAGATACTGCTTTAGACGGTGGCATGTTTCCGGGGCTGTATTTTATCGGGGGAATGTCTTCAGTAGGTAAGACTACCTTAACCCTGCAGATAGCAGATCAGATAGCCATGCAGGGCAGAGATATACTTGTTTTTTCCTTGGAAATGGCACGAAGTGAATTAATGGCAAAATCTATATCACGGCTTACTTATAAAATTTCCGAGAAAAAGGGAGATAAAAAGCAAGCCAAGACAACAAGAGGAATAACAACCGGCAAACGATACGAAGCCTATAGAGAAGAAGACAAAAAAACCATAGCCGAAGCTATTCACGCATATAAAGATTATGCCGGTCATGTTTATATACATGAGGGTATCGGAAATATTGGCTTTAACGAGATCAGGAGAGCAACGGAAAGGCATATTGATATTACAGGAAACAAGCCGGTTATTATTGTCGACTATGTGCAGCTGCTTGCCCCTTATGATGTTAGGGCTAGTGATAAGCAGAACATTGATAAGGCGGTCATGGAATTAAAAAGATTAAGCCGAGATTATGGGCTTGTAGTAATAGGAATATCCAGTTTTAACAGAGCTGCATATCAGGTGGGCAATTATGGCAAAGGTAAGGTATCAATGGCCGATTTTAAGGAATCAGGAGCATTAGAATATTCTGCTGATGTATTAATCGGGTTAGAGTTTACAGCTGCCGGAACAAAAGAGTACAACGAACAAGAAGAAAAGCAAAAAGAACCGAGAGAAATAAGCCTTGTGATTATGAAGAATAGAAATGGCAGAGCATGGCAAAATATAGAGTTTCTGTATTATCCAATGTTTAACTTATTTAGAGAAATATGAACACACTCATATATGAGTATACTCATAATTTATGATATAATTATTAAGCATACATGCTTGAGTATGGCTTAATTGCCAAAAGAAAAAATACCCATATAGGGAGCCGGTTGAAAGCCCGGCATTTCTTTTTGTTTTCTTATATACTCATATATACTCATATATACACATATAACGTGATATAATACATATATCCATCATATCCTTCCTTATTGGTGCCGGTGTAATAACCGGCTTTTTTATATACACATATATACTCATACTCATATATGAGCATGAGTATGATTTTGGTATAATGTAGGAGTATATAGGGCAAGTGTACACGAGAGGAGGAACCCTCCTGCCACCTATATACAATCTTCAGGAAAATGCTCACGTTACGGAAAAAAGGTTAGTGCTGGGGAGTGCTGGCCTTTTTTCTTTTGATGAATTTATCAGAATCTGAAACTGTAAACTTTTGTCAACTTTTTAAAAGGTATAGTTTTGTTAGTTACAAAATGTGACAAGAACCAAAAACGGCAAAGTCACAAAAGGTAACAACGAGCAAGCACAGCATAGAAAAGAGAAAGGAGAGGGCTTATGAAGAATCCTATTGTAAGAAGAACATTATTTGAAAATGAACTTACACAAAAGCAAGCAGCTGAACGGCTGGGAATGACAAGGGAATCCTTTAATCGGAAACTTCGGGAAGAAATGCCAATATCAGAGCAGAGGGCAATAGTAGAGAAACTTTTAAGCCGTGAAGAAAATGATAGATAAAAATTTATTTCCGCTGGATCTGAATCAGGCCGAAGCGGTATTGAACTTATCGGATGAACAGGAAAGAGATAACAGCCCCGAAAATGTAACCTTGCAGGAACTAAAAGAATACGCAAAACTGCACGGGTATACATTCAATGCAGATAAATGCTATAAGGCATTAACTGCAGGGTTAGAACGGTCAAAAATGGCCAGTTATTGCAAAATGTGGCAGTTAACAGAAGAACATTTGAAGACATTAAGGAGAGAAATATGAAAAAGGAAAACAAACAGCCAGCAAGCAAGGAATTATTTGAACAAATCGTAACTTATACTGATACAGAAAGCGAAGCGGAAAGAAGACAGAAATTTGATGATGAACTGATGTCTTTATGTGACAGAAAGGCAGAACTCGAAAAAAAGGGTAATGCATTGATTAAGAAATACGGAATTTCAATAGAAGATATGATTATCGGAAATTATTATAAATCCGATATCATTGAACCAATGAGAAAAGAATTGCAGAAGATCAATGCAAAAATTAGAGAGTTATCAAACAAAAAGAAATTTATTTGCTTTGATGATGAACTGCAGGCCATTGAAGCAGAACTGCAGACTATAACAGCCGAAAGAGATGAAACAGAAAGCCTGCTTAACTTGAAAAGAAAACAATTGGAAGAATCAAAGGGCATTATGTCATTTGATGAGTATAAACAGCTGGAAGCGGATGTATATGACTTACAGAGTAAATTAGCCAAGAAGAGGGCAGAGGTAGCCGAAACCTTAAAAAAGAAAGGTAATTATACGGCAAAAATTGAAGTGCTGCTTAATGAGTACGAAACGGCAAAAGATACAGAAACAAGGGGAGAAATTAAGAATTTACTTCAGGAAGCATTAAAAATGCTGGAAGATTGTGAAGCTGAAAAGAGAACGGCTGAACAAATCACCCTGGCGAGAAGTGGAAACGCAAACAAAACAATAAATGAATTTAATGCATATTTAACCGCTTCCGGTGCTAACTGGATTGCTAACGTAAAGAACAGCCTGAAAACTGCCCTAGGGAGTGTAGATTAATGAAAACCTATAAACAGAATCATATAGTAGCCGGTGGTGTACAGACAGAAGATCATGTAAGAAATCGTATTGAAATGGCAAAACAGCATTTAAGAGAAATTAAAAAGAATGACCCGAAACGGTTTCAGAACATGCGAAAGGCCGACATCCTGAACAGGATAAAAGGCAAAAAGAAAAACGATATTTTAGGTTCAGTAGCCCGAGAGGAGTAGGCAAGCATATTTCTTTTGTGGCTATTGAACAGTGCAATCAATTGCCATACTTAAGGGGGTCTTCGTTCCTTTCCGGAGATCCCCGATTTTATTAGAGGTAATGATATGAGCAAAAAAAAGATAATCATTGAACAAATGAAAGCAGTAGGAACGTATCACGAATCAAAATATAACACGGTAATAGATTTACTTACCAATGTGCTAACAAGGTATGAAATGGTATTAAAAAACTGGAAAGAAGAGGGCAAGCCTTTATTTTCTGAACGTATTTCAGACCGTGGGAGCGTGAACAAAATCAAAAATATTAATCTGCAAATGATGGAAGATTATGAAAAAGAAATATCTGCCTTATGTGAGAAGCTGGGCTTAACTCCAACGAGTTTAAAGAAAATTGACAGTACGGATAAAGACAAAAACAACGAAGTAGCAAGCCCATTTTTCAAAATGCTTAAGCAAATTGAAACCGAGAAAGAGCCGGATAATTTTTCATGATATAAATACAACAGGGGCAGGTATTTTATGGATAATATTTTGAACAGAGTTAAATTATTGGAAGCAAAAGCAGAAACATATAATTTATTTCTCAAGATATTACAGCCGATAGAAACAGGAAATGAATTTTTTCAAGAAGCTGAAACTGTGACAAGAGTAAGAAAAGAAATAGAAAAAAAATTGATAAGCAATCAAAAAGAGATCCAGCGAATGAAAAAATTTTATGAAGAACTTTCTGCCGGTGATGAAGAGTTAAAACAGATTATCAGCTGCAGACAGCAAGGCAAAACTTGGAATGAAGTAAATGAAATTTGTTACGGTTATCCTGGCTATGCCTGCCGAACACGGATAGAAAGACGATTAAAAAAATATAACATTGAAAATTTTTGAGCAGAAGAAAAAATAATGTGAAGCAGGATAAGGAGTTTTTGTCGACAAAATTGTCGACTAAACTCTTCGTGAACAATCGGGCGATACCCGATTTTATTTTTATAAAGCCGTTTTTTATTGTCGATTCATTGTCGACAATTGTCGAAAATCAAAAGAAATTTGTCGACAAAAAAAATAGAGTTTTCAAAAAAAGTGAGAGAAGAAATTTTACAAAATGCAAAAATTTTTTTCGTATTTGACCGTAAGTCAGCAAAATTATTTTGTCATGTTTGCAGAAAACAGGAACTGTTTTGACTACCGGTCAGCAAAATTCTTACATGCAAAATTGCGTTAAGCGGAAAACAAAAAAGGGCGACTTTCGTATCCGTTGTCAACTAGATTACCAATGTCGCCCTAAAACATGGGGCAAAATCGCATACTTAAGCCTTTATTTAAACATTTTTATCAACCCGGCGAGAAATGAGCGAATTGAGCGAATGACGAGCCAAAAAAGCAGAACTAAAAAATGATAGTGGTGTGATTTCGTGCCGATTGTTAACTAGATTACCAAATCACACCACTAACTAAACCCAAAACGGCATACTTATGCCTTTATCTGATATTTTTTATCAACCCGGCGAGAATCGGTAACGATTCGAGCAGAAAGCCGAGCAGGGGCGAGGCAGAAATTTATTTTTTGGTGGGCGAGATATTGAACCGTAGGCGAACAGCAAGCAGCTGAAACAAGTCAGCGGGATCCCGTGACAATCAGGAACAGCCTGAACAATTGCGGGCGGTTGAGGTGGTGGCAAGGTGGAGTACATAACAGGCGGGCATGGAGTACAACGTAATCCGGCTGGAGTACAAAAGAAACGGCTTAACAATAATACAAATTACGCATAGCGGAATTGTTCCCGCTAAAACGGAGTACAACTATGTACTCCAGTTTTTCTTATCCTGCTTCGGGTAATTTCATAAATATAAAAGATATAATTATGTATGGAATCAGATAAGAGAAAGATAAAAGAGAAAGACCCGAAAAGAAAAAGATAACAGCGAATCATGGAACGATACAGACAGGGAAAGGAACGGAATGAAACAGATCACAAGGAAAAAGCAGAGTGAACCGATAACAGCCGAAGTACTTCAGAGGTATATAAACTTTTTGGATTGCAAGCCGAGAACGGTTGAAACCTATACAACGAATTTAAAACAATTCTATTCTTGGATGAAACAGAACGGTATCACAGAACCGAGCCGAGCGGATGTACTGGAGTATCGTGATGGGCTGTTAGAAAAATACAAGGCTAGTACGGTACAAGGGTACATGACAGCCGTGAAGCTGTTCTTCAGGTGGACAGATCAAGAGAACCTATACCCGAACATTGCCGACCATATAAAAGGGGCAAGGATATCAAGAGAACATAAAAAAGATTATCTGACAGGAAAGCAAACACAGAACTTATTAACGAGCATTGAAAGAAATACAAAGCAAGGGAAAAGAGATTATGCAATTGTTCTTCTGATGATAGCCGGGGGCTTGCGTGATATTGAAGTATCACGAGCCAATGTTTCGGATCTGACTACCAAAGGAAACGAAACTGTTTTATATCTGCAGGGCAAGGGCAGAGATGAACGAGAAGACTATATTAAGGTCATTCCTGAAGCAGAAACAGCATTAAGGGAGTATTTAGCCTTGCGGGGTAAATTGAACGGTACAGAGCCGTTATTTACCAGTGAGAGCAATAACAGCAAGGGCGAACGGTTAAGCCCGAGAAGCATAAGCCAATTAGTAAAGAATAGGCTTGTAGCAGCTGGATTTAACAGCGAACGATTAACAGCCCATTCCTTACGGCATACAGCCGTTACATTGGCCTTGCTGGGCGGTGTTCCTTTGGATGAGGTACAACAATTTGCCAGGCATAGAAACATAGCCACAACGCAAATATACGCTCACAATTTAGAACGGAGCCGGAACAGATCAGAAAGCACTATAAGAAATATGATATTTACCGATTAAGCCCTTTGCTGAAGTGAGGGGCTTTTTTAAAAGCCTAGCCCCGAACGAATACAGCATAAATACAGGATTTTCAAAAATATGAGTATATGTGAGTATAAAATAAAAAATATTTCGTGCAAATTGTGCAAATCGTGCAAATTGTGCTATACTGATACCGTGAAAGGAGAACGCAATGAAGATAATTACAATTGCAAATCAAAAGGGCGGTATCGGAAAAACTACCACAGCCGTAATATTGGCAACGCTTTTCAATCAGCAAGGCCATAAAACGCTTTTAATTGATACTGATGAATCAGCGAACAGCACAGATACTTTTAGGGCGGTAATTGAAGATACTCCAACGCTTTACGACGTATTAATTTCTGATGATTCAATACCGTTACAGGAAGCAATACAGCATACCGAGTACGGTGATATTGTTCCCGGAGATCCATTATTAAAGAGAGCCAATACAGCCCTAGGCGGTGACATTGAGGGGCTTTATAGGTTACAGGATAAACTTCAGGAATTGAGCGGATATGATTATGTAATCATTGATACAGCCCCAGCACTTGGGGAACTGCTGAAGAACGCATTAATAGCAACGGATTTAGTTATTATTCCTGTTACGGCTGACAGATATGCAGTTACAGGGCTTAACGAATTAGTTAGCACTATCAATGCTGTTAAAAGAAGACATAACCCAAAACTAAAAGTATCGGGCTTTCTGCTGGTGGCTTATACGGAAAGGACGAAGTTAGGGAAAGAAATCAGGCAAGACCTTGAAACACTATCGGCAGAACTTGATACAAAACTGTTTAATACTACTATTTCACGGTGTATCAAAGTAAATGAAAGCCAAAACAACAGAGTACCTTTGATTTATTACGATAAGAACTGCAAGGCAGCTAAAGAGTACAGAGAATTTTATAAAGAACTGTTAGGAGAATAAGCGAACATGGCACGGGAGAAAACTAATAAATTTGCAGAACTAGACGGAGAACGGCCAAGTAAAAACTTCAGCGTTCCGGCCGGTTACAGATTGCAACGAATCAGAGAAACGGATAAAGAGAAACAAAGAAGCGAAAGGCTGAATATCCTTGTAAACGGAAAATCAAAAGCAGGGCTTTCAGAACTGGCAAAAGAAACAGGGCAGAGCATGAACGAAATTGTTAATACTCTGATAGATAATCATTTGAAACTGAAAGGGAAATTATGAGCGAAGAAAAACTTTTAACCCCTCAAGAGGTAGCAAAGCAGTTAAACGTATCAAGAGATACCGTTTACAGCTGGATCCGAAGAGGGCAGCTGCCGAGAAAGAAAATAGGCGGTAGGAATTATATAAAACAGAGTGATATTGATAAGTATTTGATTAAAGAATAGGTTTTACTTTAACTAACAAGCATTAGCGGAAGTAATTACTCATATATGAGTATGAGTATATATGAGTATGTTAAGAACCGGCATAAAAGAAACAAAAAAAGAAACAGCAGGCCAGCAATACCGTACTGTTTCACGAGCAAACACAAGCATAGAAAGGAGTGATAACACCGACTTCCCACCAGTTAAATAACTGGCTTGTGCAGTTAAATTATAGCACAAGCCCAAGAATTGAGATTTTTATCAGAGTATCAGAAAGAAAAAGAAAGGGCTTAAGAGCATGAAAGAAAGAAGACATTTAACCGAAGAAGAGTTACTGAATGAATCAAAGGCTGTTTGTGAGAAAGACTATATAGCCGGTAAAAAATTAATGGAAGAAACGCATTGCAGTTATGATTTGAACAATTATGATATGGCTTATTTATTGGGAAGCAAAAGCACAGCCTATGAATTAATACATTACGGCTTCCTTATAGGTTTAGCCAGGGGCAGGCGGTCTATTGAAAACAAGATCAAGAAGAGCCGAAAACACTTCCGTGATTTAGATCCAATTTCTGCCATTGATGAATACAAGAGAGAATACAAGGGCAAGCGGAATGACCCGGGCCTGTTAGTGCCGGAATTTGTAATGTTACTTCGTGACAGATGGGGCTTTGAAATACCTGAAGAGTATTCAGAAAAATTTACGGAAATGCTTATTGAAATGTACGATTTTGGATTTATGAGAGGGCAAGCCCACAAATAAGCGAAAATACGGCCTTGTATCGTTCGATATCGAGATCATTAACGGATAAATACCCGAAAAGGTAAAGATAATCTGCTGATATTGAACGATACAGCCACAAAAAACCGCATAAAATAGGCATTTTTGGCAATATTGAATATTAAGAGGGGTAATTAATGGAAAGATATTCAGAATATAACACCGAGGAAACAAAAGTATTATTGATTGACGGCTTGGAAATGTTAAAGGCTGAAGCTGAACGGATTGAGAAACTGTTTGATTTAATAGCAATGCTTGCGGAAACATTTAACACAAAAGAAGAACAGGCAGAACTATTACGGCAATTGGATTTTTTGGGAGATAGTCTTTCGGGAAAATTGGAAGCCACAATTAAGCAGTTAGATGAACCGCTGAAGGATAAGGCCGTAGCCATAACAACGGCACCCAGCACGGTAACAATACCAACAGAAGCATATTTTTATTTAGATCCAAGTAAATTAATTGAATGGCTTGCACCTGAACCGGAAGAATAAAGCAGAAGAAAAGGAGAGTAATATGAATAACTTAAATTTCAATAGCGAACAGCATAAAGCGTTTTTTCTGAAATACGTTAATTTATACAGCGGAGATATGCAAACAATGGCATTGTTTTATCTGCTGGGAGTGAGTGAATCAACACGGACAAACATAAAGCAGATTTATGATTTTGAATCACATTGTATTATTCCTGATTGTTTAACTGCTGGATGGCTGACAAGCAGCACAGGGGCTTTAATCAGACTTGCTTTCGATCTGTTTCATTCAGATCCGGTTATTCCATCTGATGATTACCCAATCAGCAATTACAGCGTATCTAATACCCTTGGAAAATTAAATGAATGGCTACCTTACGGAATAGCAGCTATAAATCTTATATACGGATAAAAGGAGATGAAAATGAATAATAACGGCAGAAATATATATATAAACTTGATTGATTTACTGGCTGAAGAAGCTGAACGGATAAAGGCAACGGCAGAATGTATTAACCTTATTGCTGATGAATCAGAACGGCAAAGGATAACAGATCAGGCCGAAGATATAGCCGGTTCTATTACACGGCTGGCCGAAGAGTTAAATGAACAAATCGGATACGGAGCAATGTTAGAACTTAAAGCACCGCAAGAACATGCGGAAGCAATAGCGAAAGACCCGAGAGAAATATTAGAAATACTTACAGCAGTAGGAAACAGCAAATCATAACGGCTAGCCCCTGCTTTCAAAAACTGGCAGGGGCGGGCGATAGAGCAAACAGGAGCAATATGAAAATGATAGTAGACTACACAGCAGAAGAAAAAAGAAAAGCAGAGGAGTTAGATGAACTTTTCAATACGATAGAACACTATCGGGAAGAACTTAACGGCATGGAAGAATCTTCTGCCGAGTATGAGAAGCTGAACAAGAAAATAAATAAACTTGTTAAGAAACATGCCGAAGAATGGAACGAGTTTTGTGACTCCGTAGAGCAATCACGTTTCAAATTACTGAACAATAATCCATCTGCAATTATGGATAATGCAGCCGAAGAAACCGATACCGTGATAATGGTCTATCGTTCTTCACCATTGTTTAAAGGTGAATTTGAAAAGTTACCATATACCCGAGATCAGTTTATAGAGAGCGTAAAAGCACAGATTAAACTTCATTATCAATTCTTTAAAGATGATAAAGAAGCACTTAATAGACTTGATTCAATGGTATTGAACAAGGTAAGAAAATCCGGCCTTATCTTTTCCGAAAATGAAACGGCTAAAAGCACATTAGAAAAAGACTACCCATTAATGTATACAAGCCGATATTTTGGAACAATGGCAAAAATGAGCAAGGCTGACAGGGATCCATACAGCGAAAGAAATCTATTTAAGCGTGACGGCCTGCAGATATTGCACCCTTTGGAAACCTTTGAGGGCTTGGATATCAGGACACACAAATTACTATCTATTGCCTTGCTGGAGTTTACGAAGAAAAACAGCATAGCAGCTTTAAATAACAATACCGTTAATTATTCCGTTACTATTCCGTTTAAAGACTTTGCCAAAAAGATGGGAATAGATATAACCGAAAAGGCAATGCCTACACCGGAAGAGCAAGAAGCTGAACACAAGCGGGCAGAGAACAATATTAATACTGCATATAACAGAATTAAGAAGAGCCTGAACAACCTTTCTCAAATGCAGATACAGGGCAAGGAAAAAGTAAAGATTAACGGCAAATCTCAAGAAGTTAAATACGGCTTTGTTAATCTGTTTGAAAGCGGAACATTAAACAGATCCGGCAATATTGAACTTACTTTCGGAAGAAAATTCGGAGATACCTTGTTTAATTTCCCGCTGAACTTTTATCCTACGCAATTGCTGGCGGTAGATAACCGAAATAACAATGCTTATACTATCGGCCTGGCATTGGCTAGACATTACAGCATTCCGCATAATCACGAGAAAAAGACCGCTGATAAAATCACGGTCAAGGCCGTTCTGAACGAAACAACACTAGACATTAATCATATATTAAAGACAGACCGGAGCCATTGGGAAAGAAGAATAAAAGAGCCTTTATTAAATGCTTTAGACGAGTTAGTTAATACCAATGTATTAATTGATTATTCATTTGAAAAAGCAGGCGGGAACGAGTTAACGGATGAAGAATACAGAAGTATTACACAGTATGAAGACTTCGCTAATTTATTAGTGCATTTCACTTTATACGATAAAAAGCAAATAGATAACTATATTGAGAACTGGAATCAGAAGAAGAAAGAGCGCAAGGCAGAAGCAAGAAAGAGAAGACAAAAAAGGAAATCTGCCAAGGCTGAAACAGAAGAGAAGAAACAGGGCTGAACGATTATAAAAAGAATGAATTATGTAGGGTGTAAAGAAGTTAACACCTTAATCAGGTATCACTACAAGAATAACGGAACGGAAGCAGGGCGGGCGAACAGATCAAGGAGAACCTGAATCAGATCCAGCCGAGAACACGAGAGAAGAAAGCACAGCGAGAACATAGCACAGGAGTAGGCATAGCCTATATACCTTTGAAGAAACAAAAACAAAATGCTTTTAAATGAGAAAAAAAGAAGCTGTGAGCAGTGTTTTGTATCGGTAGGCGGTAGGGGTACCCGCCCCCCTCAAAATTCTATTTTGGAAGTGCTTCGCCACAAAGTCGGATCGTAGCCATGTCGTTCTGTG
>JAZQSP010000186.1:0-25587 GCA_045630205.1 Faecalimonas sp.
AGATTACAAGAATCGCAGCAATCGTTTTTGTTTTATTAGCGGTAGTATTGAACTTAAAGGTATTTGCTTAAGATAATGTAAAGAAGATGACGAAACACTCTTATTGAAACAGATAGGAGTGTTTTTTTATGTATTAACAGAGAGGAAGTGATAGAGTGGACCAGACATTTGAGAAGAGAAAAAAGATTATCTATGATTTTATCTGTGATGATCTCTATGTACCAATGAAGTTAAAGGAACTTGCCATTCTATTGCAGGTTCCGAAGGACCAGAGAACTGAATTGAAGCGAGTGATGGATGCACTGGAAGCAGAAGGCAAGGTGCATGTGTCATCAAAAGGGAAATATAGCAAGGGTGAGGCGAAGCATATCGTGGGTACCTACACAGCACATGCCAGAGGATTCGGTTTTGTCGTTGTGGAGGGAGAGGCTGAGGATATCTTTATATCAGAAGATGATGCGAACGGTGCGTTTCACAATGACCAGGTGGAGGTTGTCATCAAAGCAACACCACAAGGAAAACGAAAAGAAGGAAGGGTTACGAAGATTCTGTCCCATGGGACGACAACGCTTGTGGGATATTTCCAGAAAAATAAAAGTTTTGGATTTGTGATACCGGACAACCAGAGATTTGTGCAGGATGTGTTCGTTCCGTTGGAACGCTCCAAGGGCGCCGTAACCGGACACAAGGTAGTTGTGGAGCTGACCAAGTATGGTGACAATAATAAAAAGCCGGAGGGCAAAGTCATTGAGATTCTAGGGCATGTGAATGACCCGGGTGTGGATATCATGTCGATAGTCAAAGGATATGATTTGCCGATCGAATTCCCGGAGAAGGTGCTGAATCAGGCAGAGCGTGTTGCGAAAGATGTAAGTACAGCAGACATGGCAGGGCGCATGGATCTTCGCGATTGGACAATGGTTACGATTGACGGAGAAGATGCGAAGGACTTGGATGATGCCATTTCCATCACGAAGGAAGACGGCAATTATATACTTGGTGTTCATATCGCAGACGTTACGAATTATGTGCAGGAGAAGAGTGCATTAGACAGAGAAGCGTTAAAGCGCGGAACGAGTGTGTATCTTGTCGATCGCGTCATTCCGATGCTTCCGCACACACTGTCAAATGGCATCTGTTCTCTGAACGCAGGTGAGGATAGACTGGCGCTTAGCTGCATCATGACCATCAATGAAAAAGGTTCTGTGATTGACCATACAATCGCAGAGACGGTGGTACACATTGATGAGCGTATGAGTTATACTAGTGTAAAGAAGATTCTGGAAGAGGAAGATGCATTGGAGCTAGAGAAGTATCGGGAACTTGTTCCGATGTTCAAACTGATGGCGGAACTTTCAAAAATCTTGCGCGAAAAGAGAACGCAAAGAGGCTCGATTGACTTTGATTTTCCGGAGACGAAGATGATTCTGGATGAGAATGGCAAACCAATCGAGATTAAGCCTTATGACAGAAATGTGGCAACGAAGATTATTGAGGATTTTATGCTTCTAGCCAATGAGACTGTGGCAGAGGATTATTTCTGGCAGGAGATTCCATTTGTCTATCGTACCCATGAATCGCCGGACGAGGATAAGATTAAGAAATTAGTGACATTTATTCACAATTTCGGACATTCTATGCACATTTCCAATAAGGAAGTGCGACCGAAGGAGATTCAGAAATTGCTCGCGAAGGTGGAAGGAACGGCCGAGGATGCGCTGATTAGCAGATTGGCACTTCGTTCTATGAAGCAGGCGAAATACACGCCGGAAAACACCGGACATTTTGGATTGGCAGCTTCGTATTATTGCCATTTCACCTCGCCGATTCGCAGATATCCGGACCTGCAGATTCACCGAATTATCAAGGAGAATCTGAGAGGTAGAATGAATGAGGAGCGTAGAGACCATTATGATAAGATTCTGACAGAGGTTGCGAAACAGTCCAGTCAGAGAGAACGTCTGGCAGAAGAGGCAGAGCGTGAGACCGTGAAACTGAAAAAAGTGGAGTATATGTCGGCGCGTATTGGGGAAGAATTCGAAGGAGTTATCTCAAGCATCACCAAATGGGGGATATATGTCGAATTACCGAACACGATTGAAGGATTAATTCACGTGACAAATCTATATGATGACCATTATAATTATATAGAGGACAGTTACGAGATGGTCGGTGAGCATACCGGAAAGACCTATAAACTTGGACAGACAGTTATGGTGAGAGTCATCGGTACAAGCAAAGTAGAGAGAACCATTGATTTTGAGTTAGCATAAATAGTTAGACCATGTGGGAGTAGCCTACATGGCTTACATAGAAGGGAATGAAAAGAATGGCAAAGGATTCCGTAAAGTTAATTGCAAACAATAAAAAGGCATATCATGATTATTTTATACTAGACACCTACGAGGCAGGCATTGCACTTCATGGAACAGAAGTGAAGTCGCTTCGTATGGGGAAATGTAGTATCAAAGAGGCATTTATTCGTATTGAAAATGGGGAAGTCTTCGTGTATGGTATGCATATTAGTCCATACGAGAAGGGAAACATTTTTAATAAGGATCCTCTGCGTGTGAAGAAGTTATTGCTTCATAAGTCAGAGATTAATAAGATGCTTGGTAAAGTGAAAGAAAAGGGAATATCAGTTGTCCCTCTGAAAGTCTATTTAAAAGGCAGTCTTATGAAGATGGAGATTGGTCTTGCGAAAGGTAAGAAATTATATGACAAGCGTGATGATATTGCAAAGAAAGACCAGAGACGCGAGGTAGAGCGAGATTTTAAAATAAGGAATATTGGTTATCATTGAAGCTTTTGAAATGTAAAAATATTTATGGCGCAGGAGAATTCCTGCGCCAACTGTTTTGCTTTATACTTGTATGTAGATTTTAATATTTATTCCGGATATGTATATTCTTGACTTTGAATGAGGATATTTTCCCAATCACATTCTTCTCTTAATACCCTTAGAACATGAATCTCATTCTCGGGTTCCTTAACAATATAAAAGATAAGCGAAGGAAGAAATGGCTTTTTATAGATAGTATGACTGCGGTATAGAATACAAGTCATACCAAAAATTCCGCCTATATATTCCAAGGTTTTTATTTGCACCTTTATATCGTTTTGGAAGCGGTCAGCTCGCATTCTGCCAAATTTGGATTCTATGTAATCTGTTATTTCAGCAATGTCATAGATGGCTTCCCATGTTAGAATTACTTTACGTTCGTGCACGTCTCCGTGTTTCTCTCAGTTCACTGATTTTTTGGAAGGCTTCTTCCAATGGTAATTCTCTTCCGGCTTCCATATCATCAATTCCTCTATCAAGCATTGTGAAAAGGTTTATTTCATTTTGTTTTTTTGTTGTTTCCATGCTATCACTCCTTGATAATTCAAATTATAGTATCTCCACCTAAACTAATTTTAGCATAGACTAAGAGACGTAACAACAAATTTTTGCAATCATACACATCACACTCCTATATTTTGTTTTCATCAAGTTGAATTTTATGGCTGAAATACCTTGCAATTCAGATGTGTTATTAACACAATGGACTAAAATGTCTGATTAAACTTAGTCCGATATTGATGTAAACCAATAATAACACAGAAGCAACTGGGTTATCAACATAAAATATTTTAAATGTATAATGTATAATTTGCGCAAATGAAAATGGTTGCATTTTGGGGTGTGTATGATAAGATAAAAAAGGAGTTTGGCTTTTAGGAGGAATGTATATGGCACCAACTAGTAAAGAAGAATTGAGAAAATTAGTGTCCGAGACAACGATTGAAATGTATGAGGAGATGACACCGCAGCTCATCAAGTTAATTGATGAGACGAAACATGATGACAGTCTTACAGAGGCGCAGAAGCAGGATGAGATATCACTCCATTTTATGGGATATACGAAGGCGTGTACCAATGAGATTATTATAGAGGTGCTGTCGCAGATATTAAATCTGGAATAATAGTAAACGGGGTGGAAGAACTTTCCACCCCGTTTTTGTCGTGCGCCTAGCGGCGCACGTTTCTAACGGATGAAAGTTCCGAATCCGCCCTAGTAGTGGGAAGGATATAGCCAAGACCAAGGGTGTCGCGGGCGACCACGAATCTGAAGGAAGGTGGAAGCAAATCTCTGGTCTGACGAACAGAAATCACATCAGGCTTGTATGATAGAGGACAGTATGTGGGAAGCACATAAAGAATATGCCGATTTTCATGTTGTGCTGGAAGGAGAGGAGAATATTCTGGTTACTGATATTGCTACGATGGAACTTGGAAACTATCACGAAGATTCGGACTATCTGGAGTGTAACGGAGATGGTGAGCAAACAATCAAAATGGAGAAAAGATATGGATTACTATTACTCCCGAAAGATGCACACATGCCCGGAATATGTTGCAATAATCAATCATCTCAAGTGAAAAAGTGTGTATTTAAAATACCGGTTACATATTTTGAATAGCATTGTAAAAAAAGATTACGCGGTCCAGTGTAATCTTTTTTGTGTTATATTAACATGTTTCAGGTTCACAAAGTATGAGTTGCAAAGTTTTGTAAATGGTGATATAACAAAATATGTAATGTAGATATTTACATATCTTTATTTGAGGCGTTTCTGCCAAAGATTCCAAAAAGTTTACAATTTAACAGGAGGTAAAAATGAGAAACATACCATATCTAAATATTGATATGAAAGCAACTGGATTAAAATTGCAACAGGAAATCAAAAAATCAGGCTATGATGTGAAATCTATTCAAAGAAATTTACAATTATCCTGTCCGCAACCGATATATCGTTGGTTTAAAGGACAAATCCTGCCGTCCATAAATCATTTGTATATGTTAAGTGTTATACTTGGGGTAAGTATGGAAGAGTTGCTAGTGATTAGACAGGACGATCGAGCAAAATATTATGCTTGGACAATGGAAGAGAAGTTTTTAAAACGTTTATCATATTATCAAAAGTTGATGAAACAATGTGTTGCATAATTTTGGACTATTCGTCCAATGACAAATACAAAAAAATCAAGTATCCTCTTAGTACAACTCATGAGTGTGAATAAACAGAATTTGGAGGATAAATTATGCGTACATTAACAGTTGCAGTCGATATGAATAAGGTTTCGGAATACACATTGGAAGAGGTTCCGGAAATAATTGACAAGGTATTAGAACCTCATCATCTAAAATGGTGCTTTAACAATATTTACATGGTAGAGCATGGGTATGATGAGGATTTGGCAATACACAATGCGATTAAGGATTTAAAAGCTATGGCATGGGCAGAAAGTGCTCTTATTTGGATGGTGGGATATGGAATAGAGGAATTACCGTTGAAAAAAATAGACATCAGTAATATGACTTTGCCAAATCCACAAAAATTGAGTTATTACAGAAAGTATGTGGAAGGAGGCAAGTCGGTCACAGAACGCTTGAAACACTTATGTCCTATTGTTATTAACAGAGAGAATAAACTTGTTGATGGTTATATCACTTATTTACTCATGAAAGAGCAAGGGATTGAAAAGGCGACATGCCTCATAGTTGAAAGAGACAATACTATGAAAAAATATGTTTCGGGTATCCACTTGCCGGAAAGTAATAAAAGTACAAAGAAAGAGTATCGGTGGAAGTGTTCTATAGACGAACCAGTTGTTCCAGGGGATATTCTAGTTGCCAATACTCGTTATGGTGAGAAGTTGATTAAAGTGACTCATGTTGGAGTTGCAACTTCAGGCTTTGTAGATACATTGAAATCAATTAAAAGAAAAGCAGGTATATTGGAGGTGAAAAGAATAAGCACTCTCCTGACGCAGATGGTTGAGCAGATTTGTGAAGTATACTAGAAGGTGATTATCTATTAATGGTAGGGTGTTTTGTGTGTTGAAAAATGTCGAACGATAGTATAATATGTAATTGAGGTTCTCATGTTAGGGGTGAGGAGGAATGAATGAAAAATACAAAAAACAGGTTGAAAATTGTGTCAAACCTTAGTACAGCCACTTGGGCAATGGTAATTGGAGGTATAGCGATTGTCGCAATAGCGAAAATTCCATTAGGAACATGGGATACAAATGGATTTGTTATATTTGTAAAGCAAATGTTCGACTTGGTGGGGACGACATTATTTTCAGCTGGAGCAGTATCAATTGTAGTTGAGATTAGTACGATATCACAAATAGTAGAAAAAGGAATTCAAAAAATTCTGGCAGGGACGTTTCCTTTTGAAAATTTTTCAAAAGATAGATTGGAAGAGGTACATAAACAAATTGCAGAATTGAGATTGAATGATGAAAGATTGGAAACACGGGATATTGAAGCATCACCATATGTTTTGGAACCAGAACTGTTGGAATTGAGTAAAGGTTTGTATTATGAATATCATAAGGCAAAATTTATTATTACTCCAGATAGTAGTCGAGGGGTCTTCAAAAAGCGAGTAGAATTTGATTATAAAATAATTAACAAGCTAGGTCTCGATAATAAAGTGAAAATTACCATCTCATTGATATGTAAAAAAGATAACTTATCCAAAGAAGATGTGAAGAAAAGTTTTGATGTGAAAGCGTTTACAATTGAAGAAAGCAATAAAATTAAAGTTGCTGGAAAACATAAAAATGAAATTAATTTAACCGCCAAGGCTAATGATTATTGGCAAATTTCAGAGGTTAAACAACAAGAGCACTCACTATACATGTATAATATATGTTTTGAGTATCAATTAAGCGACAAAGTGGCTAATAGAGTCGTTCTAATTTATGAGTACGAAATTCCACAAAGCGATATAACTCAGTCATACAAGTTAAATTATCCAAGTAAAGTATTAGAACATGAAATTACAATATGTGGAGAAGGCTGGGAAGTTACAGGTGATGCATATACAGCGTTTTATTTTCCAGAGCTGTATGAGGACAGGCAGTATACAGTTGCTCGAACTGTGCCAACAACCATTAGAGCAGATTTCAGAGATTGGGCAGTGCCTGGTGCTGGATATATGGTTACGTTTTTAAAAAGTTAAAAAAATCTTTACATTTTCTACAATTAATGTTAGAATTTAATTGTAATCAAAGTAAAGCACTAAAAATATCAAGGAAAGGTGAATACTATGTTGAAAAAAGATATTACTAGATGCTAATTAATGCGACTGGGTTACACGCAAGAGGCAATGTATGAAATACTAAGAAATAGACAATATAATGTAATCTAAAACGATAAAAACGAGGCTGTTCGAAGTGAACAGTCTCGTTTGTTGTTTTTAATATTAAAAATTGAACAGCCTCGTAGAATTCTATAATGGATTTCACAATGTCAGCTGATAGAGGGGCTTGCTCAATCATCTACTCTATTAATCAATCTGTATTGGTGATGGATATTCTACGCCTTGTGTGTCTACAGTTACAGTCTTCATTACTTGATTTTCAAAAGGTCTGTCTCTAAAATCTGTTGCTGTTTCTGCAATCTTATTTACTACATCAAGTCCTTCAATTACTTTACCGAATGCTGCATAAGAACCATCCAGATGTGGAGATGTCTCATGCATGATAAAGAACTGTGAGCCTGCTGAATCCGGATGCATAGCGCGAGCCATGGAGAGAACACCTGGTTCGTGTTTCAAGTGGTTCGGGAAACCATTCTGAAGGAATTCACCTTTAATTTGGTAGCCAGGACCCCCTGTTCCGATTCCCTGTGGGCATCCTCCTTGAATCATGAATCCGCGAATGACACGGTGGAAGATAAGACCATCATAGTAGCCTTTCTGTACTAATGAGATAAAGTTGTTTACTGTATTTGGAGCAACGTCAGGATATAATTCTGCTTTCATGATATCCCCGTTTTCCATTTCAAATGTTACAATTGGGTTTGCCATAGTTTTTATGTCCTTTCTATTTTCTGATTTACGAGCCATATTATAGCACGTTTTTGAAAAAAACAACAGTTTTTTTAAATGAATTGACATGACAACAAATTTGTTGTATCTTTAAGATAGAACATAGGAAAGGTAGAATATTTTGTTGAAAAAACCTTAAACAGGTGATACTATTCAAAGTATTGGAGGAATGACAATGAGCAAGTTTTTTGATGAAACAATGCAGGGTTTATTGGAAGCAATTGCTATAGAAAAAGGGAACATTCCTTTGACGGAAAGAAAAGGTATGCCTGCACCTACTTTTTATGTGGAAGATAGGGGAAAGCAGTTAGTTGATGAGATGATTGTCATCCGTAAAGAACTGAAGATTTCGCAACGTCAATTAGCTGAACTGACAGGTAATAAACAGCAGGCAATTTCTCGTATGGAAAGTAAGGAACACAGTCCCTCGTTAAAATCTTTTTGCAATACGATGTATGCTTTGGGGTATGAATTAAAGATTGTTAAGATAGAAGATAAATAAAACGTGAAAGGACAGTCGTAAGCATGATTAGAACCAAGAATCTTGTTTTTGATTATAAGAAATACGATGATGAGGGCAATGTCATCGGGACGCGTCGTGCCATCGACGAGGTCAATATAGATATAGAGCCGGGGCAGTTCATTGCCATCTTAGGACACAATGGTTCCGGGAAATCCACCCTTGCAAAACACATGAATGCGATTCTGACTCCAACAGGAGGAACAATGTGGGTGGATGGCAAAGACACTCACTATGAAGAGAATATATGGGAAGTACGCCAGACGGCAGGTATGGTATTCCAGAATCCGGATAATCAGATTATTGGTACAGTAGTGGAAGAGGATGTCGGGTTTGGCCCGGAGAATCTCGGTGTTCCGACTGAAGATATTTGGAAACGTGTAGAAGAAAGTTTATCAGCAGTTGGGATGCTCGAATATCGTCATCACTCACCAAATAAATTGTCCGGAGGACAGAAGCAGAGAGTCGCGATTGCGGGTGTTGTCGCTATGCGTCCGAAGTGCATTGTGCTCGATGAACCAACGGCAATGCTCGATCCAAATGGACGAAAAGAAGTGTTAAGAACCGTAGAGGAACTTCGCAGAAGAGAAAAAGTAACGGTTATTTCGATTACACATTATATGGAAGAGGTCGTGGGGGCAGACCGCGTGATTGTGATGGACAAGGGTCATGTGGTGCTTGAAGGAACTGCGAGGGAAGTGTTCAGCCAGGTAGAACTTTTAAAAAAGTATCGTCTGGATGTGCCACAGGTAACATTGCTTGCCTATGAACTTCGTAAAAAAGGTTATCCGATTCCGGAGGGGATTCTAACAACAGAGGAATTATTAGAGGCACTAGAGGTCTGCAAGAAAGCAGATGTAAAGACACAGCGTTTGGCACAAAAGGAGTGCAAAGACGCAGATGAGAAGAGAGAACCATTTTTAAAGGTAGACCAGATCAATTATATTTACAGCCCTGGAAATGCGTTTGAAAAGCATGCCCTAAAAGATATTAGTTTGGATATTCATGAGGGTGAGTTTATCGGAATCATTGGACATACGGGTTCCGGAAAGTCTACTTTGATTCAGCATTTGAATGGGCTTATCAAGGCGACGAATGGTGCTATCTATTATAAAGGTGAGAACATTTACGGAGAGAAATATAATTTACGTGAACTTCGCAACAATGTAGGGCTTGTATTCCAGTATCCGGAGCATCAGCTTTTTGAGACAGATGTGCTTACAGATGTCTGCTTTGGACCGAAGAACCAAGGGCTTTCACAGGAGGAATGTAAGGAGCGAGCAATAGAGGCACTTCGTCTTGTGGGACTTCCGGAGAAATATTATGAAGTATCTCCGTTTGATTTATCCGGTGGACAAAAACGTCGTGTGGCGATTGCAGGTGTGCTTGCTATGAAACCGAAGGTGCTCGTTTTGGACGAGCCGACAGCGGGACTTGACCCGAAGGGGAGAGATGAGATTCTGGAACAGATTGCTTATCTGCAAAAGGAAGGGAAGCTGACAGTTGTGCTGGTTTCTCACAGCATGGAAGATATTGCAAAGTATGTAGACCGAATTGTGGTGATGAATAAGGGAAGCAAGATGTTTGATGATGAGCCGAAGAAAGTATTTGCTCACTATGAGGAATTAGAGAAGGTAGGTCTTGCGGCACCACAAGTGACATACATGATGCATGCACTTGCGAAGAAAGGTTTGCCTGTAGATACAGAGGCAACTACCATTGCCGAGGCAGTGGAGACGATTTCAAAGGTACTCGAAAAATAGATTGGAGACTATATGATTAGAGATATTACAATCGGGCAGTATTACCCATCAAACAGTAAATTGCACCGTCTGGACCCGAGAGTCAAGATTATGTGTACGCTCATATATCTGGTTTCGCTGTTCCTGTTTCAAAGTATTGGCGGTTATATCATCGCCACACTATTTCTGGCATCAGTGATTCGAATCTCAAAGGTTCCGTTTAAGTTTATTGTCAAGGGACTCAAGGCAGTTGTGATGTTACTTATGATAACGGTGCTGTTTAACTTGTTTTTGACAAAAACAGGTACGGTGTTATTTTCGCTTTGGATTTTCAAAGTGACAGATGAAGGACTTCGGACGGCTGTGTTTATGACCATTCGTTTGATTTATTTGATACTGGGTTCGTCGCTCATGACATTTACAACAACGCCGAATGCACTTACGGATGGTATTGAAAAATTACTTTGGCCATTACGGAAAATCAAATTTCCGGTGCATGAGATTGCGATGATGATGTCTATTGCACTCCGCTTTATTCCGATATTGTTGGAGGAGACGGACAAGATTATGAAGGCGCAGCTAGCGAGAGGAGCAGACCTCGAGAGCGGAAATATCATTCAGAAGGCAAAAGCCATGATTCCGATTCTGGTGCCGCTTTTTGTTTCGGCTTTTCGCCGTGCGAATGACCTTGCGATGGCGATGGAGGCGAGATGCTATCGCGGCGGAGAGGGGAGAACGAAGATGAAGCCTTTGGTATATGAGAGGAAGGATTATATCGCTTATGCAATTGCAATTCTGTATGTGGTGCTTGCGGTAGTGATAGATAGATTTGTATGAAACGTGTAAAATTAACGATTGCCTACGATGGCACGAATTACTGTGGCTGGCAGGTGCAGCCCAACGGTATTACAATTGAAGAGGTGCTGAATAAGGCTTTGAAGAAATTGACCGGTGAAGATATTCTGGTTATCGGTGCAAGTCGCACAGATTCCGGTGTGCATGCAATGGGCAATGTGGCCGTGTTTGACACAGAGACCACGATTCCGACGGAGAAGATAGCGGTAGCGCTTAACCAGAGATTGCCGGATGACATTGTGATTGTGAAGTCTGAAGATGTTGCACCGGATTTTCATCCGAGGTACTGTGACTGCAGTAAGACTTATGAGTATCACATCATCAACACAAGAATTCCGGTTCCGACGAAGCGATTAACAAACTATTTTGTATCTTACGTATTGGATATCGAGAAGATGAGAGAGGCTGCTTCTTATCTGGTGGGAGAGCATGACTTTGTAAGTTTTTGCAATGTGAAAACAGATGTGGAGAATACCGTGCGAACAATCACGGCACTCGATATTCTGACAAATGGAGATGAGATTACGATTCGTATTACCGGAAATGGTTTCCTCTACAATATGGTGAGAATTATTGCGGGTACGTTGATTCGTGTCGGACGTGGGTTCTATGAACCGGAAAAAGTAAAGGAAATACTAGAGGCAAAAGACCGGAAGGCAGCAGGAGTTACTGCACCGGCACATGGTCTTATGCTGATGAAAATTGAATATAAATAAGCAATCTGAAGAGAAGAATTGGAAAAAGTGCCGGTTCTTCTTTTTTTAGACAATAAAAAGGGACACAGGTTTGTGTCCCATCATTACATATTAAAAGAAGAAAACATTACTTCCGATTATCGTTCCCGGTCGTCCGCTACTTGCTGCACGGAAACTGATGCAGTCTTCTACATTTGTTTTGCCATTTAATGCATCTCTCGCAGCTGTCTCGCACAAGTCTTTTGTGCCTCGATTCAGTATCTTATCCATTTTCCCATTGGTTGCAGGAGGGAATTGACCGGACTGATAAATTACACCATAAACAGTGTCCGGGTAATTTCGGTGTTTCATACGATTGACAACTACAGCACCTACGGCAAGCAAAGCATCATAGTTCTGATAACCGGCTTCGCATTCAATAATTGCTGCGAGAAGTATCACGTCTTCCTCCGTATATGAAACAGCCGAGCCGTTGGTTGCAGCAGGAGCCTTATGAAAGACAGGGTCTTTTTGCGGTTTGACTGGTTTTACTACTTTGTTGGCCTCTGCCTCCGCTTTTTTTGCTTCGTCTTTTGCTTTTTTTATCTTCGCGGTGTACGCAGTTAATTCTGCAGAAGTTTCGGTTATCTTGCTGTCCAATGCTTTTTCTTTCGATGAAAGATCCTTTTGCAATGAGTTCAGATATTTCTGAGATTCAACCAGCTTTGCTTCGTTTGCAGCAATTGCTTCACGGTTTTCATTATACTCCTTGAGTAATTCTCGGTCATAATCCGTGATGGCAGAGAAGTATTCTGCTTTGCTTACGAATTCAGCCATACATTTGGAAGAAAGCACCATTTCTAACATGGTGGTACTGCCATTTTCATACATATATTTAATTCGTGTCATCATAGACTCGTATTGTACTTGTTCCTGACCTTTTGCAATGGCAAGTTCTTCTCGGACTTTTTTGAGTTCAGACTTAGTCGTTTTAATCTGAGAAAGAATCTGATTCAGTTCCTTGTCTAAAGCTTTCAGTTCTTTTTCCAAGTCGGAGAGTTCAGACTTTAATTCCGAGGCCTCCCCTTCCAATTTATCTACATTTTTCGTGGCATATGCCGGCGAAACTGAGAGTAAAAAAAGTACCAACGATAGGAATAACGCACAAATGCGAATGCTCTGTTTGGTAATTCTTCCTTTCATACAAATTCCTTTCTGTGTGAATTACTCAAATATTATACTATAAATTGCGTTCAAACGCAAATTTTGTTATAATGATACATAGTATGATAATTGGAAAGGAAAATATGTAATGTTTGAAATTTTTAAAGTTATTATTTTAGGTCTCGTAGAAGGGATTACGGAGTGGCTGCCGATTAGCAGTACGGGACATCTGATTCTGGTGGATGAATTTATCAAACTAAATGCAAGTGATGCGTTCAAGGAAATGTTTAATGTAGTAGTACAACTTGGCGCTATTCTGGCAGTTGTGGTGTTGTATTTTAACAAATTGAATCCATTCTCACCAAAGAAAACGAGAAATCAAAAGATACATACGATTCAGCTTTGGATGAAAGTTGTTGTGGCATGTATTCCGGCAGCAGTATTAGGGATTCTGTTTGACGACTGGATGGAAGAGCATTTTCACAATTACATTGTTGTTGCCATTATGCTGATTGTATATGGTGTGTTGTTTATCTGGGTGGAAAATTGGAATAAGACTACAGAGCCAAGTGTGACTAAACTGTCAGAACTCTCATATAAGACGGCACTTTTTATCGGTCTGTTCCAAGTGTTATCTTTGATTCCGGGCACCTCGCGTTCCGGCGCAACTATCTTAGGAGCATTGCTCCTTGGCGTATCCAGATATGTGGCGGCAGAGTTTACATTTTTCCTTGCAATTCCGGTTATGTTCGGTGCAAGTGGAATTAAGCTCTTAAAGTTCTTTGGAGAAGGAGCGGGGATCACAGGTATGGAAGTCGCTATGCTGAGTGTTGGATGCATCGTTGCATTTGTAGTTTCAGTCATTGCGATTAAGTTCCTTATGGGATATATCAAGAAGAATGATTTTAAGGTATTTGGTTACTATCGAATTGTTTTGGGTATATTGGTGCTGGGATATTTCCTGATTTCCGGAATTTTTGCATAAAAAATTAAAAAAAGTGTATAAAAACACTTGACAAAGCGGAAAATACGTGTAAAATAAAGAACATCGATTGAATTTTTATGCAAATAAAAGTAATATTTATAAATTTAGGAGGAATCGATTATGAAAAAATTATTAAGTGTATTATTGGTGGTAGCTCTTATGTTATCTATGGTTGCATGTGGAGGCAATGCAGATGACAAAGATGAAGTGGTAACAGCAAAGGTTATCGACGTTGAACTTACTCAAGAAGAGTATGCGTTTGGTGTTGACAAGACACAACCGGAATTATTAAAACAAGTAAATGATTTCATTGCAGAGATTATGGACAATGGAAAATTTGATGAAATCTGTGATCACTATTTTGGCGATGGCGAACCGGTAGCAGTAACATCAGCTGAAGCAGATGAAGCAAAGGACCAGTTGTTAGTTGCAACAAATGCAGAGTTTGCACCATTCGAATATAAAGAAGGCGACAAATATTACGGAATCGATATGGAAATCGCAGCACTTCTTGCAGAGAAACTTGGAAAAGAATTAGTTATCGTAAATATGGACTTTGATGCAGTATGTTTATCAGTAGGACAGCAGAAAGCTGACATCGCTATGGCAGGTCTTACAGTAAAAGAAGACAGAAAAGAGCATGTAGAATTTAGTTCTACATACTACAATGCATCACAGAAAATCGTTGTACCATCTGACAACACAGAATTTGATGACTGTAAAGATGCAGCGGCAGTGGAAGCAATCTTGAATAAAAAAGATGATTCTTGCAAGATTGGTGTTCAGAGCGGAACAACAGGTCAGTTCTACACAGAAGGTGATGCTGATTGGGGATTCGATGGATTTGATGTAACAGCAAAAGGTTACAAGAATGGTTCTCTTGCAATCCAGGATATGTTAAATGGTAACATCGATTATGTAATTATCGACTCTGCTCCTGCAGCAGCTATTGCAGCAGCAATCAACGAAATGAGATAGTAATGAAAACAGTTCAGGGTGCCGCACAGTTGTGTGACACCCTACTGATATGATTAGGGAGATTTTATGGGAAACTTTGACAAGAAGATAGACAGGTTTTTAGAAATATTTATTGAACAGAACGGTTATGTGACTGTTCTGGATGGTTTGAAAAACACGTTGACGATAGCGATTGTCGGTTTGATTATCGGTATTCTGATTGGTACGTTGATTGCTACGGTGCGTGTACTTCCGAAGTACAAATTATTGCCGCGTGTATTGAATGGCATTTGCAGTTTTTATGTGGAATTATTCCGTGGAACACCAATGGTAGTACAACTTCTGATTTTCTACTACGTTTTGTTCCCGATTATGGGAATTAAGATGGATGGTGTGGAGGTTTCCATGATGGTATTTGGTCTGAATAGCGGTGCATACATTTCAGAGATTATGCGAAGCGGAATTCAGTCGGTTGACATCGGACAGATGGAAGGCGGACGTTCTGTGGGATTGAGCTTTGGAACGACGATGATGAAGATTGTCATTCCGCAGGCAGTAAAGAATATTCTGCCGACACTCGGAAATGAATTCATTGCACTCATCAAAGAGACATCGGTTGTAAGCTTCGTTGGTGCGGCAGACCTTTACAAAGCATTTAACGTAATCGGTTCTAACAGTTATGAATTTATGGTTCCATACATTGTTATGGCACTTATCTACATTGTGCTTGTGCTGATTATCAGTCTTGCAATCAGACTTATGGAAAGGAGCCTTGGAAAAAGTGATAGACGTAATTAATCTTAGAAAAAACTTTGGTGATGTGGAAGTTTTAAAAGGAATTGACATCACAATCAACAAAGGTGATATCGTGGCAGTTATCGGGGCTTCCGGTTCCGGAAAGAGTACATTCTTGCGTTGTCTCAACTGTATGGAGGACCCGACAGGCGGAAGTATTATTTTCAGAGGCGTGGACATCGCTGACATGAAAGTTGATATTAACGAGCACAGACAGCATATGGGAATGGTGTTCCAACATTTCAATCTGTTTAATAATAAGACGGTGCTGCAGAACATCATGCTTGCACCGGTACATGTGAGATGTAAGGCACTCAAGAAATGGAACAAAGAGAATCCGGATAATAAGAAGACAAAGAAGGATATCAAGGCGGAAGAAAAAGAGAGAGCAATGGCACTCCTTAAGAGAATCGGTCTTGAAGAGAAGGCAGATGCTTATCCGTCAACTCTTTCAGGTGGACAAAAGCAGCGTATCGCGATTATCCGTTCACTTGCGATGAATCCGGATGTAATTCTTTTCGATGAGCCGACATCGGCGCTTGACCCGGAAATGGTAGGAGAAGTTCTGGAACTGATGAAGGAACTTGCGAATGAAGGAATGACAATGGTAGTCGTGACTCATGAAATGGGATTTGCAAAAGAAGTTGCAAACCGAGTTGTATTTATCGATGAAGGTATCATCAAAGAGGAAAATGAGCCAAAAGAATTCTTTGAAAACCCACAAGATCCACGACTTCAGGATTTCTTGGCGAAAGTGTTATAAGAATGAAACGAATAGTGGAACCACTGGTAGAGTGGTATCGTAAAAACAAAAGAGAACTGCCGTGGCGTAACATCGATGACCCGTACCGCATCTGGGTGTCTGAGATTATGCTACAACAGACCAGAGTCGAGGCAGTGAAACCTTTTTATGCAAGATTTTTAGAGGCACTTCCGACAGTCTCGGATTTGGCCACTGTGGAAGAGGATAAACTCCTAAAACTTTGGGAAGGTCTGGGTTACTACAATCGTGTCCGAAATATGCAGAAAGCGGCACAGCAGATTATGGTGGAATATGGTGGTGAATTTCCGCGAGACTACGAACAGATTCGAAAACTCACCGGAATCGGTAATTATACGGCCGGTGCAATCAGTTCGTTTGCCTTTGGCATTCCAAAACCCGCAGTAGATGGCAATGTGCTCCGAGTAATTTCTCGAATTACAGGTAGTTATGATGATATCATGAAGGCGAGCACGAAGACAAAGGTGGAGGAGCAACTGTCTGAGATTATTCCGGCAGATTCAGCCTGCGATTTTAACCAAGGTCTCATTGAACTTGGAGCAATTGTCTGTGTTCCAAATGGTGCACCAAAGTGTGAACGTTGTCCGATGGCTCATTTGTGCTATGCCAATCAGAACCGAGCACAGCAGGAATTGCCGGTCAAAAGCAAGACAAAAGCGAGAAGGATAGAGAAGAGAACCGTATTTATATTTAAAGACGGAGAAAATGTAGCGATTCGCAAACGCCCATCGAAGGGGCTCTTGGCCGGACTTTACGAACTTCCAAATATAGATGGAGAACTTTCTCAGGAGGAGGCACTTGCTTACAGTCGAAGCATTGGTCTTGCTCCGCTTCGAATCAAACCCTTGGGGGAAGCGAAGCATATTTTCAGCCATGTGGAATGGCAGATGATAGGATATAGTATTCGAGTGGACGAGCTGGAGCATTCTTGTACAGAGAATATGCTCTTTATTCATCCGGGAGAAGTGGAAAAAGAGTATCCGATTCCGGCCGCTTTTGAGAATTATGTGAAATATATCAATGTAAAGATAGGACAAGAAAAATATGATGTATGATGTAATTGTTATTGGAGCCGGAACAGCCGGATGCACAGTGTCGTGTAAACTTGCGGAGCAAGGGAAAAAGGTACTAATTCTTGAAAAGAAGAATCATATTGCCGGAAACTGTTATGATGCAAAGGATGAACACGGCGTGTTGATTCATGTGTATGGTCCACATATATTTCACACATGTAAAGAAAATGTATATGAGTTTTTATCTCGTTTTACAGACTGGTATGAATTTCGTCATGAAGTGGTTGCCAATGTGCATGGACAGTATATGCCGGTTCCGTTTAACCTTCATACCCTGAAGGCAGCATATGGCGAGGAACGTGCGAAAGAGTTGGAAGAAAAATTGATTCGCATTTACGGCATGGGCACAAAAGTGCCGATTCTGGACCTTATGAACCATGAAGATGTGGATTTGCAGATGATTGGAAAGTTCGTATACGACAATATTTATGTGTACTACACCATGAAGCAGTGGGGAAAGAAGCCGGAGGAGATTGACCCGGCAGTAACAGCGAGAGTTCCGGTTAATATTTCTTATGACAATGGTTATTTTGCTGACAAGTATCAGGGGGTTCCGCTTCGGGGATTCGCTGCGATGTTTGAGAAGATGGTGGAGCATGAAAATATCAAGATTGAATTGGGTATAGAGGCAAGGGATGTGCTTCGGGTAGAGAATGGTAAGGTTCTGTATCGAGGAGAGGCATTCGGTGGTGATGTGATTTTCACAGGGCCGATTGATGAATTCTTTGATTGTAAATACGGTAGATTGCCGTATCGCACCTTGGATTTTGTGTTTGAATATTATGAGAAGGAAGATTTTCAAGGACATTCGGTTGTCAATTATACCGTAGATCAGGACTATACGAGAATTACGGAATATAAGTATCTGACCGGACAGAAGTGTGAGGGTACGACCATATCCAAAGAATATCCAAGTGCTTATACAGGGAAAGCCGGACAGATTCCGTACTATTCGATTGCCAATGAAGAGAATTATGCCTTGTTTGCAAAATATCGGGCAGAAGTGGAAGAGATTCCAAATTTCCATTTGCTTGGAAGGCTGGCGGAGTATCAATATTACAATATTGATGTGATGGTAGAAAAGGCAATGGAGTTGGCAGAGAAGTTGAGATAAAAAATAATGAACGGGGGCATATCAATATTGGTATGCTCCCGTTTTTTAGGAATTCTTAAAGTTTTTTTGATGTTATCACGCGTATCTTCTGTGGCGCGCAGCATGCAGATAATTTGCTCTGCAGGAAAATCGGCTCTCCGTCTGTATGAACCGGAAGTGGATTCTCTGATTCTATGTCAATCTGTGACGCTTTTCCGATATACACGCCTTTAAAGAGCGTGTGTTTTCCAACAAATGCAGTCGGGAACATGCAGAGTACTTTGAGTTTTGGCATGTCATAGGCAACTGCGAAGTCAAGCATATCATCTCCATTGTCTGCGTCCGGACAGAACATGGCACCTCCGCCTTCATAGCGATTGTTCATCAGTGCAATAAAATACGCTTTTGGAAATGTTAATTTCTCTTTATTATCTAATGTTATGGTCAGCTTGCATGGTGTCGTGAGGAATAAGCGATGCACTGCCACCAACACATAAGTCATCTTTCCAAGTTTTATTTTGTTCAACATATATTTCACAGGAGATACAACAGATTCATGTACGATATCTGCATCAAAGCCAAGCCCGCTGCTTACAGCAAAGCGGCGCAGTTTATCCTTGTATCGAAGTTCACCTACATTCATCGGATGTAAGTTTGGACATGTCAGGATGGTTTCCAGAGCCTTTTCCGGTTCTTTCGGAAGTTTTAAGCCTCTCGCGAAATCATTGCTGGAACCAATCGGTATGTATCCCAAGATGGTTTTATCAAAATCCACAATGCCGTTTACTACTTCATTGACAGTTCCGTCTCCTCCAAGTGCGACAACTGTATGTTCATTTCCGTCAGAAGTGATTTTTTTTGTCAGCATAGTGGCATGTTTCTGATATTTGGTAAAATGCACTTCATATTCAATGTTTCTCGTTTTCAGTATAATCTCCAAATTCGACCAAACCTTTTGACCGAGACCTGAGCGGGCGTTTGGATTTACGATAAAATGGTACATTTGGGTTTCCTCCTTTGTTTACTTACTTATTATAACAGTTAGTTGGAAATGCAACAAGTTTTTATTAATTTTTCAAGTATTCCTTAGGTGTACATTTCATATATCTTTTAAATATTTGGGTGTAATAGGATGGGCTTGAGAATCCGACCATTGCAGCCACTTCTGTAATACTGTCATTTTTTTTGAGCAGCGGAAGGCTGTTTTGAATTCTGACGTACAGAATGTAGTCGAATATGGTTAGCCCCATATGTTTTTTAAAAAAACGACAACATTCGCTTTTGCAGATGTTTGCGGTCTTGGCAACATCTTCTAAAGAAATTTCCTGATTATAATGATTTTCAATATAAGCGAGAATGTCACGCAGACGTTGCAAATGTTGCTTTGGTTTCGCAAATTCATTTGGCTGTATGGAGAAATACTGATAGAACTTATGCCAAATACTGAGAAGTAACATATGTGTCTGCAATTCAAAATCATTCGGTTGTTCTAAAGACATTTCATGTATTTTTTTCATACAGTCAAGAACTCCCTTCTGCCAAGAAACAGATGGGACCAAAACCAAGGATGACCACAGTTCGTTGGCTGTAATGAAATTCACATATTTTGTATTCAAGATGCTGTTCTCATATCCATACAGAAAACGAGGATGGAAGGTGATGGAGAGGTAAGTACAGTCTTGCCCTTTGTACATATGTCCGGAGTGCAGAGAGTTTCCGTTGCAAAACACGCCATCGCCCGCAGACAGCAGATATGTGCTATCCTCAATCTGATATTCGATTTGCCCTGATAAAATCAGTGTCAATTCAATCTCCGGATGCCAGTGCCAGAGGAAGGTACCCTTCTCATACGATTCAATTCTTTCAATGCTGATGTTGACGGGGAATGCATAATTTCCGTGTTCTTTCAGTTCTTTTTGGTTTTCCTGTGTAATAATCTGCATAAATCTCAATATCCTTATATAATAGTCCAATATTGTTATTGTAATAAACATAAAATCGCATTATCATTATAAATATAAAGCATAACTATAGGGTTTGCAATAGAAAGAACGGAGAATGTGATATGTTAGAGAATTTAAAACAGAAATTTGAGGAGAAATTCGGTGGCAACGGAGATGTTCGTGCATATTTTGCACCAGGGCGTGTAAATTTAATCGGTGAACACACGGATTATAACGGAGGACATGTTTTCCCATGTGCACTGACACTTGGTACATATGCGGTTGCGAGAAAAAGAGAGGACAATAAGCTTCGTCTTTATTCGATGAATTTTGACCAGAGAGGCATTGTTGAGACAAGTTTGGAGGATTTGACGCCTTACAAAGAAGCTGGTTGGACCAACTATCCGAAGGGTGTGATGTGGGCATTTGAAAAAAGAGGGTATCAGATGCCGGCAGGACTTGACGTTTTGATTTATGGTAATATCCCAAACGGTTCAGGGCTGTCATCTTCTGCATCATTGGAAGTTCTCACGGGACTTGTGCTCAAGGATATGTTTGGATTTGATGTATCGATGGTAGATATTGCGCTTATCGGCCAGTATTCAGAGAATAACTTTAACGGATGTAACTGCGGTATCATGGACCAGTTCGCAAGTGCGATGGGTAAAAAGGACCATGCAATCTTCCTGGATACGAACACTTTAGAGTGCGAATATGCACCGGTTGTTCTTGAGGATGCGAAGATTGTTATTATTAATAGTAAGGTGAAACACAGCCTTGTGGATTCGGCATATAACGACCGCAGAAATGAATGTGAGACGGCACTGAAGGAATTGCAGACCGTTGTTGATATTAAGACGCTGGGTGATTTAACAGAGGAAGAATATGAGGCTCATAAAGGTGCGATTCAGTCTGAAATCAGACAAAAGCGTGCGAAACATGCAGTGTATGAGAATCAACGTACAATTCGTGCAGTGGAAGCGTTGAAAGCCAATGATGTAGAAACATTTGGTAAGCTGATGAATGCGTCACATGTTTCACTTCGCGATGATTACGAAGTATCTTGTGAGGAAATCGATATCTTAGTGAATCTTGCATGGGAGACAGAGGGTGTTATCGGTTCTCGTATCACAGGAGGCGGTTTTGGCGGATGTACTGTCAGCATCGTAAAGAATGAGGCGGTAGACGGATTTGTGGAAAATATCGGAGCGAAGTACAAAGAAAAAGTCGGACATGAGGCGGAATTCTATGTAGTGGATATCGGTGAAGGTGCTCATGTTTTATAGTCGGGAGGAAGAAACATGTTATTTGAACATATAGAAAAGTTAGTGCAATACGGCGTTGATACGGGATTAATACCGGAGTGCGAGCGCATTTATACAAGAAATCTATTACTCGAACTGATGAAAGAGGATTCTTGGGAGGATGTAGATATTTCAGGGCAAGAGATTGTGCTTGAAGACGTGCTGAAGGCTCTTTTAGATGAAGCAGTGACGCGCGGTATCATCGAGGATAGTATCGTCTATCGTGACTTATTTGACACGAAGCTTATGAACTGCCTGATGCCGAGACCAGCACAGGTGCAGGCGGAGTTTGCAAAACGTTATGCAGTTTCGCCGGAAGAGGCGACAGATTATTATTACAAACTCAGCCAAGATAGCGATTATATTCGTCGTTATCGCGTAAAGAAAGACCGCAAATGGAAGGTGGACAGTCCATACGGCGAGATTGATATTACCATCAACCTGTCGAAACCGGAGAAAGATCCGAAGGCGATTGCTGCCGCAAAACTTGCCAAGCAGAGTAGTTACCCAAAGTGTATGCTCTGCGTAGAGAATGAAGGATATGCGGGACGCGTCAATCATCCGGCGAGAGAGAATCACAGAATTATTCCGATTACAGTAAATGACAGTGCGTGGGGATTCCAGTATTCTCCATATGTGTATTACAATGAACACTGTATCGTGTTTAACGGGGAACACACACCTATGAAGATAGAGAAGGCAACGTTTGTGAAGTTATTTGACTTTGTGAAACTGTTTCCGCATTATTTCCTTGGCTCCAATGCAGACCTTCCGATTGTGGGTGGTTCCATCTTAAGTCATGATCATTTCCAAGGAGGACACTACACATTTGCAATGGCAAAGGCTGAGATAGAAGAGCATGTGGGAGTGAAGGGGTATGAGGATGTCGAGATTGGTATTGTGAAATGGCCGATGTCGGTACTGAGACTTCGCGGAACGGATGAGGTACGTTTGATTGAACTAGGCGATCATATTTTACAAGCTTGGCGTGGATACACAGATGAAGATGCTTTTATCTTTGCAGAGTCAGACGGGGAACCGCACAACACCATTACTCCGATTGCGAGAAAAGTGGGCGACACATACGAATTAGACCTTGTGATGCGCAATAATGTTACGACGGAGGAGCATCCGCTTGGTGTTTACCATCCGCATGCAGAGAAACACAATATCAAGAAAGAGAACATTGGTCTTATCGAAGTAATGGGACTTGCCGTGCTTCCGGCCAGACTCAAGGAGGAGATGGAACTTCTTGCAGAGTATCTGGTAGAGGGCAAGGACATTCGTACCAATGAGAAGATTGAAAAACATGCTGATTGGGCAGTGGAATTTATGAAACAATATGATACCATTACTGCAGAGAATGTGATGGGAATCTTAGAGCAGGAAATCGGCAAGGTCTTTGTTGGTGTTCTGGAGGACGCAGGTGTATTCAAATGTACGAAGGAAGGACGAGAGGCATTTAAGAGATTCATTTCGGTTTTGTAGATGATATCGTGGAAAGGGCAATGTTATGAGAACAAGAGATTTTGGTGTAAATTCAAAAAAAGAAAAGGCAACATTATATTCGTTTAAAAATGCCAATGGTGTGGTGATGGAGGTCTCTGATTTTGGAGCAACCTTATATGCACTTTTGGTTCCGGACAAGGATGGCAACCCGGTTGATGTAGTACTTGGCTACGACAGCCCAGAGGAGTACATGGGACCGAGTGGCACAGGGTTTGGTGCCACAATTGGAAGAAATGGGAATCGTATAGGAAAAGCACAGTTCACATTAAATGGGAAGACGTATGAGCTTGACAAAAATAATAATGGGAACAATCTGCACAGCGGACTGGATTATTATCATTATCGTATGTGGGAAGTGAAGGCAACTACGGATAACAGTATTACGTTGTCGCTTCACAGTCCGGATGGAGATCAGGGATATCCGGGCACGCTGGATGTAGATGTAACCTACACCTTGACAGATGATAACGAGCTGTGTATTGATTACAATGGTGCGGTGGATGAAGATACCATTGTAAATATGACGAACCACTCTTATTTCAATCTTAACGGTCACGCGTCAGGCAATGTATTAGACCATGAATTGTGGATGGATGCAGATGCATTTACAGCAACCGATGAACAGCTGATTCCAACAGGGGAAATTGTTCCTGTCGAAGGAACACCGATGGATTTTCGCATAAAGAAGACTGTCGGAAGAGACATTGAAAATCAATATGAAGCTTTGATTTTCGGAGGCGGATATGACCACAATTGGTGTTTGAATAATCACGGTGAGTTTGCAAAGGTCATTGAATTATCTTCAGAGATAAGCGGTATTACAATGGAAGTATACACGGACCTTCCGGGTGTTCAGGTATATTCCGGAAATTTCCTAAAAGAAGAAAAAGGAAAGCAGGGTATTGTGTATAAGCATCGTCAGGGTATATGCTTCGAGACGCAGCATTATCCGGATGCAATCAATCATGAGAACTCCCCTTCTCCAATCGTGAAGAAGGGCGAAGAGTATCGAACAAGAACCATTTATAAATTTGTGTAGAGTAATTCAGGGTACATTTTAAATAGTGTTTTGGGTATGAGAAGTGTGAAAACATATTTCTATACCCAAAACACTATTTTTTTTTGAAAAACCTCTTGAAATATGAAAAAAAGTAGTATACAATGGTTTCAAGTGGTGGAAAGTGGTGAATAGTGGTAGAAAATGGGGCGAAAGTGGCAGGCCCATTTCGAAAAGAGGTGAGTTCATTGTTAACAGGAGAATTTAATCATAGCATCGACACAAAGGGGAGATTAATTATCCCTTCTAAATTTCGTGATATCCTGGGGGAGGATTTTGTAATCACGAAAGGTTTAGACGGATGTTTGTTTTTGTATCCGAACAATGAATGGAAAATCTTCGAAGAGAAACTAAGAACCTTACCGCTCACGAATAAAAACGCCAGAACATTCACACGATACTTTTTAGGAAGTGCAGTAGATGGCGGCCTTGACAAACAAGGCAGAGTTTTAATTTCTTCAGCCCTTAGAGAATTTGCCGGACTCGAAAAAGAAGTCGTTCTAGTAGGGGTGCTGGAACGAGTGGAAATTTGGGACAAGGCAAAATGGGATGAGTGTAATGCTGTTGTGGAAGATAACATGGATGACATCGCTAGTCAGATGGAAGAATTAGGACTTAGTATCTAAGACTTTCGCTACATTTGGAGGTATATATGGTATTTAAGCACACATCAGTGTTATTAGAAGAAACCGTAGATGGTCTGAATGTGAGGCCAGACGGCATCTACGTAGATGGAACGCTTGGTGGAGGTGGACATGCCTACGAGGTGTGCTCACGACTTAGCAGCAAGGGGAGATTTATAGGTATAGACCAGGACGAAGCAGCAATCGAGGCTGCAGGCGCCCGCTTAAGCGACTTCGGGGAGAGAGTCACAATAGTCCGAAGCAACTATTGCGATATGAAGTTGCGGCTTCAAGAACTAGGCATTGACAAGGTAGATGGGATCGTGCTCGATCTGGGCGTATCATCTTATCAGTTAGATACGGCAGAGCGAGGATTCTCCTATCGGGTAGATGCTCCTTTGGACATGCGGATGGATAGACGTCAGAAGATGACGGCCAGGGACATCGTCAATGACTATAGTGAGATGGATCTTTTTCGCATCATTCGTGATTACGGGGAAGATAAATTCGCGAAAAACATTGCAAAACACATTGTGATGGAGCGCGAAAAAGGTCCTATCGAAACTACCGGACAATTGATAGAGATTATCAAACGTGCCATACCAATGAAATTTCAAAAGAC
>JAZQSP010000187.1:0-5441 GCA_045630205.1 Faecalimonas sp.
GTTTGTCTCGGTTTTCAGGACTACTCGCAGTTGGCTCGTGACTATGGCGACAAGGAGGCGAAGGTTATCCAAAATACGGTGGGTAATATCTTCAGCGGACAGGTGGTAGGCGAAACAGCCAAAAACCTTTCGGAGCGTTTCGGCAAGATACTCCAGCAGCGTCAGTCGGTATCTATCAACCGACAGGACACATCTACCTCTATCAATACGCAGTTGGACTTCCTTATCCCTGCCTCGAAGATTTCCAACCTCTCGCAAGGCACATTCGTGGGTAGCGTGGCGGATAACTTCGGTGAGGAGATTGACCAGAAGATTTTCCACTCACGCATCATCGTGGATAGTGCAAAGGTAGCTGCCGAGACAAAGGCATACAAGAAGATTCCTATCGTCAATGAGTTCAAGGACGAGAACGGCAACGACATTATGCAGGAGCAGATTGACCGCAACTACAGCAGAATCAAGGATGAGGTGGAGCAGATAGTTCAAGATGAGATGGAGCGAATCAAGAATGATCCTGTATTACGTGAGCGTCTGTTACCAGATGACAATGACAATAACGATAGTGAATAATATCTGTATTCTATTTCTTACCGCAAAGGTTGTCCCGTGTCTTTCGGATTGAGCAAGGTCAAGCCCTGTGGGTGTCGTGGAAAAATCATCCTCGCCCCACGGGGCTTGCGGTATTTTTCCCGCCAACCTTGCACAATCCTGCCCGGAACAGTCAAGGCGGTAAAGAAATAGAATACAGTGCTTCGCCTGTAATGTATAACTTAAATGATAATAGGTATGGCTGAAACGAAGAGCAAATTGAAAGTATGGGATAATATCCCGTTATGGGCTATCTATGCTCTTGAATATGGCATAGAGGAAGACCCTATATTGGAAGCAGATGAAGAGGAGATGATTATAAAGTTCCTTGAAGAGAATTTTCCAAGTGGCTACATTATGACCGTAGATTGGGAGTCTCGAAGAGAGTTCAATCCATTTCCGGCATTTGGGAAGCCTTGTGCAACTTATAAAGTAACCTTTAATACATTATAGATATGATTAGAATGACATTGTCAGAGTATCTCCGCAAACCAAAGGATTATCGCGGAGAATGGACTACCGAAAGATGGGATATTCCCAACTGGGAAGAAGAACGAGAGAAGTATATGGGAAAGCGTACACTAATGACAAACATTGATGGTGCTACCTGCTTGGTTATCGAAGGCATGAGCCTTGAGATTATTGATGACTCCGATTGGAAGAAACCCGATGCTGTCAAGAAGGAAATCAGCCGTCAATGCTTGAAGTTCTTTACAGAGCGAGGCATCGAGCCTCATTATGCCGATTGTCTTATCCGCTATAAGGACAACTACGATACAGTTGAAGTGCGTATCGCCATTGGTATGGATCCCGATACCGAAAAGGATGATGACATTTTCTTCTATTGCGACACGCTGGAAGATATGAAGTCACTTGCAGAAATCGGCTGTGAGGACTTTTACATTGCCGACTGCTACGGCTTTAGAGCATATGAAGATTTATTATAAACCCTAAAATATATCGAGTATGAAGATTTTATGTCAAGAGCGTTATGACAAGGCTGTTGCCTACGCAAAGGAAATCAAGAACGACACGCTGCATAAGTGTATTGACCGTTTGAAACAGTGGGAGGAAAATCCAAACTGCCCATGTGAGATTGAGTTATACTATGACTCGGCTCCGCACTCATTCGGATTCCGACAGGTATATCCAGATGGAAAAACGGGAATTGTCGGAGGCTTGCTCTATCACGGACAGCCCGACCAATCGTTTGCTGTATTGATGGAGCCTATTCATGGGTGGACTATACACACATAGGATGTTGCACTCATAAAAATAAAAAGCCAACTTAGGTCTGTCAGGCACAGGCTTAAGTTGGCTTTTATTGTTTCGGATAATCCGCAAGAATCAAAGATTAAATCCTTGTATGAGAAATTAAAACCCGTATTCTGCGGAATTTCCGCAAGAATGTCATTTTAATCTCCGTTTTTGGAGGTTGTAACGGTATTATGCCGTAGCCATAACTTGAATAGTGGATCTACGATTGAGTAGATGCCTCCTCTTGATGTCTTTGCCTCCTTGCTTATCAGTTTCTGGTCAATCATCAACTTCAAATATGGAGAGATTTTTCCGTTTCCTTGACCTGTAATCTCTCGTATTTCCGATAGAGTAAATCCGGAATCCGATTGCGACAATGCGGACAATATTCTTTGTGTCTGCGTGCTTGTTACATCAAATTTCTCCTGATAATGAGAGAAAAAATAATCAGATAGAAATGCGAGGTCGTTTGTTGAGTCTTCCGACTTATCCAATATTCCCATTGCTATAAACATAGAACGGACAGTCTTTGGCATATATGCCATAATCTTCTCTAAACGATTAATGTCATATCCACCATCTTTAATCTCTTTGACAGCGGATATTGTCAGTGGCTTAAGATAGGTTATCTTAAAACCGTCAAAGAAGGCTGCATCATAATCTGTAAAAGCAGGAAGCACCTTTTCAGAAGAGGCAATAATAATCGGAGCACCGCTTCTATTCAGCTTTCCCCTCAATCCATATTGCTCTGTGTTATCTGTACGCTCAAAGTAGTATTGTACGTTATCAATGAACAATACGACACGCCTTGAGTTGGTCTCTTGCCATTTTAGAATAGCATCGAAACTATCGTTCCCACCTTCTATATTTAAGTACAAGGCACATTGATTCCAAATATCATCGGTTGAAAATAGTGATTTACCCTCTATGACGATAGGATGCAAGGTGTTACCCATATTTTCTTTAACGATGCCATATAGTCTTTTCATAAGAAAGGTCTTGCCACACCCTGACTCTCCGACAATAAGATTCGGTTGAGCGGTTTTTGTAACATCCTCTTTTGACAGATAGCTACTTAAGGCTGTGTATGCCTCTTCGTTGATGGCAAGAACTTCCCTTGTCTTAATATCATAAGACAGCAAAGTTTCGTGTAATATAGGTAATCTTGTCTGCATCAGATTCTTCTTTACTGTACAAATTTGTTAAACCAATAATCCCTAAGCAGAGGAGAGCGGAAAGTTCTGATTGAGTCCATCTTCAAGATATATCCGTCATTTTCCAACATCTCCAACACTTTACTCAAGATGTAATCCACCTCTTCAACCTTTGAAGCATCTTGACCTGTCATCAGAATGTTCAGCATTGCTTCACGCTCCAATCCTGCGGATTGAGTCGATAGAGCTTTAAGTATCTGTCTGGCGGGTACTTCATACTCTCTATACTCTGATAGACGCTCCGACCAAGTGCTTAGATAGTTTTCGGAGCATAGCTTGTTATATGCAATATCTATGCTCTCTTTTGTAACCTCGTCTTCGTACTCTTCTGCCAACTTTGAGAATATAACCTGAATGAAGTATGGAATGTTCCAGTGCAACTTCTCTAATGTGTAATTGATGAGTTCTTCACTCATTTCCATATCTTCAGATTTACACAATCCCGATAAAAGACCTTCTGCCTCCTCACGAGTGAGTTCTCCCAATCCGAACTCCATCAAATCATTGATGGTAAATCCAAGATTCATCGCAGTGGTAAAGTTTCTCAAACCTACCGAACCGCAGAAGAGCCAACGTACATTTGTTTTGCTCACCTGTCTGAGGCTTCTGAGCCAATTGAGGATGAAGGCGACTTTTTCTGCTCCGTTCTCGCTCTTGTTCAAAATGCCCAGGAATAGCGTCAACTCATCCACCACGATAAAGGTGTCTTCATCGTGTTTTATAAGTTCCTTCAAGTTCTTGTATAAATCCTCTTGTTCCTCTCTCTTTCCTATGTTGAAATCAACAACGCCACCGATTGTAACTTTCTCTATTCTATCGAGAACAGATACTAACCCTTTTGACATTCCTTCGGTGAGCTGTTTCCATATTCCGTTTTTCTTGAAAGCCTCAATAACCAAACGGAGAAATCCCTCTTCAGTAGTGGTCTCCTCAAGATCAATATATACACATTTCCAACCCTGCTGTTTCTTCTCTTCAATCAATCGCTTTGCCAACGATGATTTTCCAATACGGCGAGGCGCTGACAATAGCAATGAGTGGTTGCTGTCAAGTAATCTGTTTGCCTTACGAATCTCTTTCTCTCTGCCGAAGAAATCTTCACCTTCAACTGGAGGACCAATCTTGTTTGATATGCACATAACTGTAAATTATATTATTGTTATAAGTAATATCACTGCAAAGATAGCACTTTATCCTTATATAAAGTTCTTTTTATAGAAAAATCTTTTTATAAAAAAGTTTTTTAATAAGAATTTGACTCTAATGTTCTATGTTCAATACAACATACTTTCTGCCATATATTCTGTTCATTATTTTGTTATGTTCATTAAAAATGAACAAGCCTTAAAAAGTGAACAAACTCCATTAATTGCAATTCTGCTCTGCTAATATACCTAATATAATAATGTCATGGGCTGATTAAGATTGGGATTTTCACTCTCATAGTACTTTATTCTATATTCTTCCACAAACAGCATAGCGTGAAAATCCCGCTTCACTTGCAAAGTCCCTTCAAGAAGTTAACTCGGAGGGACAATACCTCCACGTTCAAGCCGTGGGTTTTCGGGCAAAAAATTCTCTGCGATAATTTTTAACCCGAAAAAACGCTCCGGTATCGCCGTCCGAGTTGAGACAGAGGTTGGGACTTAGCAAGCGAAGCGACCTACGACGCATAGTACAACAGGTCAAAATCTATTGCGGTAAGATATGCCGCATCTCTATTCTCAACCTGACTGCCATATTTATATTTCATTATAAGGTCTATCAACCACCGCCATCTTTTTAGTGCCCGATTTTTTAAGTGGGGACAAAAGCAGCTCAGCTCTCAACTCTGCATATTACAGAAGTTATTTCTTTTCGGTCATACCACCGCTTTTTTCTCGCACATTTTTTTGCCTTCGTTTTTCGCTCCTTCCGACCCCGTTTTAGTGTGGAGCATTTTCCCTCTTTTCATCCTTGTTTTGCCCCTTTTCGTGACTTTGCTTTCGTGCCTGCTATGACAAGTGATGACACCTTATGACTTGTATAGTCTAACGGCTTAAATGTCAATGTTTTATCAAAATTTGCTATATATATTTGCGGTGACAACATTAGTTATTAACGCTAAAAACTCACAGTTATGGCAAAGAAAAATGTAAGGGATGACCCCTCAAAAACACAAGTCCCCGAGAACCCGCAGATGAGCGACATCGTGCTAGTTTTAGACAAGATGGAACTGCTCATTCAGGCGGTTTCCGAAATCAACAAGAACGGCAAGTATTCCACCGTGCCGGCAGACAAAGAGCATCAGAACTCCTTTCTCAAGATTGACCGCTATGCGACCTTCTTCGAGAACTTCCTCAAGAACTTCTGGAGTCAGTTGAAAGACCCTACACACTTCGG
>JAZQSP010000188.1:0-2567 GCA_045630205.1 Faecalimonas sp.
GTGCTGAAATGGATATTCTTGGCGTTCTCTTCAGCTTTATCCAGGATTGATGACGGATAACCGCACAACCTTAGTAGTGAGATTGCATTACGGGTATATACGACACCAGGGATAAGTGTGTACGAGAATCGTATCTTTTCAGAATCTATTGTCTCGTTGAAATGATATGTGTCAAGAGTCGTTTCAAGCCCTCTGGCAAGCTCGATATCATGAGTAGAAACCACTGCTGTAGTGTTCTCCAGTGATGAAAGATATCTGATTACTGCGTCTGCAATAGAAATCCTTTCTACAGTATTAGTTCCTTTGAAAATCTCATCAATAAACACAAAGTCAGTGACATGATTATCTGCAGAGCTGCATCTGTCAATAATGGACTGAATTCTTAAGACTTCTGACATATAGTAACTCTTCCCTTCATCAAGATTGTCCGATACTGAAAGAACAGAGTGCAGACGGCATTCCGGCAATGAGAACTCTGAAGAAAAACTCATATTCAATGCATATGAAGACACGATGTTTACTGCAAGAGTCCTTAGAAATGATGATTTACCCGACATATTGGAGCCTGTTATGATCACAGACTTGTCGATCTGAATACTGTTAGGAACGCAGTTGTTGATTAGAGGATGATAGATGTTCTTTGCTTTCAAAGTCTTGGGCTGTGAAACGAAAGTCGGTAATGACCACTCAAATCCACACGAATCCATCCAATTTCTGAATGAGGCAATCGAATAAAGAACGTCCCAACCTCCTACATATTCAAAAAGAGTTCTTGAGTCCTTGCTGACATCATCTATTTTCTTGAGTATAGCATATGTCTTGATCGGCTCAATGCACAAGAGAATCTTGATGAGTTCAATCAGAATATAGAACATCGCCATGAAATCGGATTCAAGTATGCCGTTCAGACTGAATATCCTAAGCTTTTTGGATAGCTTAGAAAGGTTTTTTATAGAATGGTTTACTTCCTGAAGGTCATTGAACCTGTCTATCTCCGAAAGTTTTACAGAAGCCTGTCTCAGCCTATCAAGCTGCACGAGGGGACGTATATACATGTCTACATATGACTTGTTGGCATAATGCAGACATAGGTTGAGTGTCAGGACTCCTACTGCGAAAATAATGGCAACTGCCGGAGGAAGAAAAACAAGCATCAAGACGAATACTGTAAGTTCAAGTAACGGTATCAGCCATGAAAACTTATGCCAACGTCCGATTTGAACAGACATATTCAATAGTTCGCTTACGGATATGCCTTTTTTAAGGTTTACCGCACTTAATGCTGACTCTAACTTGGTCCTGAAATCTTCATCTTCAACGATTTGTGATATGTCTTTTTCATCATCCACAGATCTCCCGCTCCGCTTCATCTGTCGGAATTTATCATAAAGCATAAGCTCTCCAACAGGCGTAATGCATCGATTGGAGTATCCGAAAAGATCATCCAAATCGATATCCTTACACACATCATCATCCAACACAACATCATCACCTCGATAACAACGAAGGTAGGATCTGATGTTGTCAATATCAGTCGGATCATCTTTCAGCACTCCGAATGTCGATTTGTGGACTTTTTTCATAGCAAGTTAGTTGATGTGTAAATCCGAATTTAGCGATTAGTCTCGATGAATTTCTTCAACTGGTCAATCAGTTCTGGAAGGTATGATTGGTCTATCTGGAACTTGAATTCAACACGACCATTATAGTTGGCAATGCCGTCCTTAATGATTACATCAATGTGACCGTATTCATCTACTACAAGATAGAGTTCATCATAGTCAAATGAGGTAAATCTTGCACATCCCTTTAAATTGTCCTGCATTGAAATTACCTCCTCCAAAAAATGTGATACCTGACCTAATCCAAAAGACCATCTATGAGTAGAAACAATCGATCTTTCCTGAAATATATATTTGGTCCTGACCAATGCGTCAAAATCGTCCACATCACCTCTTAGTGTTACCTCGAGTTCAAAAGAGGCGGTATCCTCAAATTTCTTTATAGTAAATCCGTTCATATGCTTAACTCCCGATTTGTCCTTGTAAAATTACAGATTCTGCATGTGATATGCAAGTAAGAGATTCCTGGTCAGGCAGTCTGCCAAATGATTGGAATGAATCTTTTCATATTTATTATTGGAACTTCAACGGACATGAAATGCCACCTGGATAGATCCAATGCCATTCTCCATCTCGGCAGTAGGTTTTCCAGTCAACGAGATTGAAGACTCTATTGATCTCTTTGACGATCATTTCCTGTATATCAGCAGACAGATCGTCATATCCTCGTAAGGGCTTGACTGACCATTCGATCACTTTGCCTTCATTGCTGAATTTTGAGGCCTTTACCAAAACGTCAGCGCGAGGTTGGGGAGCTTTGATTTTACTTAAGTCCAGGTTCTGTGATATTATGCTTCTGGCATCGTCAATATCTGATGTTCCATTGGTCTTATTGAAATATGTCCTAGAAGAGATGACAACACCACTCTCGACAATCAGCTCGGTTTCCTGCTTATGGACACTATCAAATCCGCTATCAGTAACATGTATGCATTCTCCGGTAAC
>JAZQSP010000189.1:0-2049 GCA_045630205.1 Faecalimonas sp.
GGTTGAAAGAGTAGAAACATTGACCGTTCCTTTTAAGGTGGTTAGAGAAGCTACCCTAAACACCATTATCCATCGAGATTGGGATGCATATAACCTAACGCCAAGCATAGCAATCTTTGACGATAGAGTTGAGTTTCAGAATCCCGGTGATTTTCCCCTCGGAAGTACCTACAAGGACTTTATAGAAAATCCTCATTCGTCACCAGTCAATCCTAAGATTGCGGATGTGTTCTTCAAAAGTAGTTTGATGGAGGCATGGGGACGAGGTATTGCCAATATTTTTGATGAGTGCGAAAAATATGGTTTGCCAACTCCGGAATTCAAGGTGGGGCACAAAATAGTGACGCTTGTAATCCGATTCAAGAACTCGATTACTCCACATAGGACAGGTGATGAGCCTGTAAATGAGCCTGTAAATGAGCCTGTAAATGAGCCTGTAAATGATGTATTAAAAGACATCCTTGAATTTATCAAGAGCAATCCAGGTATAAAGAAACCTGCCATAATTGCCCATATAGGAAAAAGTAAGGCAACCCTTACAAGGTATCTTAAACAATTGGTGGAACGAAACCTTATTGAATACAAAGGCTCTGATAAAACAGGAGGCTATTATCCGAAAGAATAGGAGTTTACACCAAACCCCAAAATAACAGAACCCGTCAGCATCCCGTAAGAACTGCTGGCGGGTCGCTTTTTATCATTCGAGAATAATGGTTACTCGAATACGGTTTTAATGGAATGAAATAACAAGGGGATGCACCGTTAAGTACATCCCCTGATTGTGTAGTTTTTTAATCTGCAAGATTACTTGCGAGCCTTATATACGAAACTTACATTGATGCTTTCAACGCGCGCTTCCATATCAGCAAAGACCTTCTCAATAGCAGCATCAGACAAGTCAAAATTACCCTCCAAAGGCATAGTTAGAACCTTCAAGTTTGCAAAGTAGTTAACGAACGAAGATGTATGCATATAGATATGTAACTGAGTATCGTCCTTGTCTTGGAAAATATACATATCAACCTTGCGACAAGCGGGATTTACAGCGCTAAAATCAAGGGTTACTTTGTTACCATCAACAGTCATTGGAACATCTGCTCCTGCACTTTCACCATTTTCAAGGAGTAATCTATACTTGAATAAGTTACCATTTAACTCTACATTGTAGAGGTCTGCGCCGAACAACTTATCAAAGTCGTATGCTGTAATTTTGGCGATGTTTAATGTGTTGCCAAAAATAGTAAAGTCCTCATCTTTACCCTTTGCATTGGTAACATAAGCAGATTTATAGTCATACACTCTATCTGTGAGGTTGAGACCTTCCTTTATACGAAGCCAAGTAGAAGTATAACCTGCGTTAGTATTAGTCATAATATCGCCCAATGATGTTCCATTTTGTGAATACGACACTTTCCACGCAATGTATTTACCATTAATTTCTTGGAAACACGCATCTCCAACAACCTTGTAGTTAGATTCTTTTTTAACAACAATCTCACCATCTATTTCACCAAAACCTGTATATGTTGATTTGCCATTCTCACTGAATGTCTGAACAAACATATTATTTTCCTCATTAGATGAATTGCCAAAAGATACCCACATACCTAAAATCTCATCAGCGAGGTCATTTGCACAGTACTGATATACATAACGCTCTCCTGTGTTTTCGTAGAGTGAGAATGACTGTTTTGGGATAATATCAAAGTGTCCTGTGAAGTTGTCGTTGTCCTCAAAGGTCATAATGATATCGCCTTCTTTAACAACAACAGTACCTCTTACATTCTCCCAATACTCACCGTCCTCAACACCATAAGATACAGCAGAGCCATCGGCATTGATAATAATCACCTCTGCATAGTTCTCTGTGAAGCAAGACCAAGTTCCAACAAGGTCTGCACTGTGGTCATCATAGATGTGTTCAGGGTCGTTGTCACAAGCAGTGAAACCCAAAGTTGCTACGAGAGCAACTAACATTAACTTAAAAATCTTCATACGTTTTAGAATTTTGAAATTATTTATTGTTTAAGAATTTGCACGAAAAAAGGC
>JAZQSP010000190.1:0-8716 GCA_045630205.1 Faecalimonas sp.
AGGAAGCGGCAAAACACAGAAAATGATTGAAGCTGCAAATTTAAAAGCAAAGGAATGTGACGGAAACGTAGTATTCATTAAAAATAGCCACAATGATACATACAGTTTATCTTTTGATATCAGAGCAGTCTGCATGGCTGATTACCCATCAATCCGCAACATTAGCGAATATACAGGATTCATTTACGGAATGCTTAGTGCGAACAGTGATATCCAAGTAATTTTTATTGATGGTCTTTTAAAACAAAAAAGTGTTGTTCTTGAAAGTATTCCAAGTTTCGTTGATACATTGAATGCAATTTCAAAAGCACACAACGTAGACTTCTATGTAAGCCTCAGTGCGAACAAAGAAGATTTAGGAATTGAAGTTGAAAAATGTAATTTCTTAAATTAATTATTATATAGAAGATGGGCGAGAAGTTCTCGCTCATTTTTTGTGCTTATTTATATAAATTCACATTGACAAAAGCTTCTTATGTGGTACAATATAAGTACCTCAAAAGATACAGTAAAAAGGAAGTGGAATTATGACAATAGAAGAATGGAAAGAGCAAAGCCGAAACAAAGGATTATCAGCAGAGGAGATTTCGAGACTTTCAGGAATTCCGCTGGAAACGGTTAGGGAAGTTATCTGGGGAACGCAGATACCTAAGTTTGCCGTGTGGGAGAGAATAAATGAAGCCATGAAAGGGGCAGAGTGCAACATGGTGCGTGAAGCCTTGAATTATGGTTGTCCGAACAAGAGAGACGATTATGACATTAACGACTATCTTGCAATACCGGATGGAATCCGTGTGGAATTGATTGATGGTGTGATATATGACATGGCAGCACCGAGTAATATACATCAAGTGCTTATAGTACATATTGTAAGTAGGCTATCTAATTATATTCAGGACAATAAAGGCAAATGCGTTCCTTTTGTCGCACCCTCGAATGTAAAACTGAGTGAAAAGGACAACAAGACAGTGGTACAACCAGATATCTTTGTGGTGTGTGACAGGGATATTGCAAAGAAACGTTTCTTTGAAAGCGCGCCGGATTTGGTTATTGAGATTTTATCGCCATCTACAAAAAAGATAGATTTAGGTGATAAGATGAGAAAATATAGGGAGACCGGTGTGCGGGAATACTGGATTATTGATCCGATTCAAAAGCGTGTGGTAGTGCATGATTTTGAACATACAGATATTCCAAAGACGTACGGATTTGACTGCAAAGTCCCGGTGGAAATATTTAACAAGGAATGTAAAATAGATTTTGAAGAAATATATAGACAAATAGAGTTCATGTACGAATAATCTATTGTTTCTCATACCTCTTTTGTGATACAATATTAGAAAAGTATTTTATTATAATAGAAACAGAGGGATGATTATGAGAACAACGAAAGACATGGATTTCATTTTTGATTTGGATGGAACGGAGATTACGATTGAAGTGAAGCAAAAAGAGATTAGAAAAGAAGTAATTGAACAATATGTTGCGTGTCGCAAGGGAAGAAAGATGACGCAGGACGAGCTTGCGAAACGAACAGGTATTTCACGTCCGAATATTAGCCGCTTTGAAAGTGGCAACTACAATCCTTCGCTGGAAATGATGGTAAGAATGGCAGCAGCGCTTGATATGACACTCAATGTCAAGTTAGAACAGAATAAAGACGCCTAGCGATTCTTGACAAAATTACATGATATGATACAATAACAAAAGGTTCAGACGAAAGGAAGAAAAAGAAGATGGCAACACCGTATAATCATAAGGTAATTGAGAAAAAATGGCGTGAGAACTGGGCAGCGAACCCGGTGAACGTAAAAGAAGACGAGAACGGCAAGAGACAGAAGTATTACTGCCTCGACATGTTCCCATATCCGTCAGGCAATGGCCTCCATGTAGGACACTGGAGAGGCTATGTAATCTCTGACGTATGGAGCCGTTATAAATTATTACAGAAGTACTATATCATTCATCCGATGGGATGGGATGCATTCGGACTTCCGGCAGAAAACTATGCGATTAAGATGGGAGTTCACCCTGCAATCTCTACTGCAGAGAACGTAGCAAATATTAAGAATCAGATTAATGAAATCGCAGCTCTCTATGACTGGGATATGGAAGTGAATACAACAGACCCTGAGTTCTACAAATGGACACAGTGGATTTTTGTAAAGATGTTTAAGGAAGGTCTTGCTTACGAGAAAGAGTTCCCGATTAACTGGTGTCCTTCATGTAAGACAGGTCTTGCAAACGAAGAAGTTGTAAATGGTAAATGTGAGCGTTGTGGAACAGATGTTACGAAGAAAAATCTTCGTCAATGGATGCTCCGCATTACAAAATATGCAGACCGTTTGTTAAATGATTTGGATAAGCTTGACTGGCCGGAGAAGGTTAAGAAGATGCAGGCTGAGTGGATTGGTAAATCTTACGGAGCTGAAGTTGATTTCCAAATCGATGGAAGAGATGAGAAGATTACGGTTTATACTACAAGACCGGATACTTTGTATGGAGCAACATTCATGGTGCTTGCACCGGAGCATGCGCTTGCAGCAAGTCTTGCAACAGATGAGACAAGGGAAGCAGTAGAGAAATATATCTACGATTCTTCTATGAAGTCAAATGTAGACAGAATGCAGGACAAGGAAAAGACAGGTGTGTTCACAGGCTCTTACGCAATCAATCCGTTAAGCGGAGAGAAGACGCCGATCTGGCTTGCAGACTATGTACTTGCAGACTATGGTACAGGAGCAATTATGTGTGTACCTGCACATGATGACCGTGACTTTGAATTTGCGACAAAATTTAACATTCCGATTATCCAGGTTATCGCGAAAGATGGCGTGGAGATTGAAAATATGACAGAAGCTTACACAGAAGCAGTTGGAACCATGATTAATTCCGGTGAATGGAATGGTATGGAGTCAGCGGTTCTTAAGAAAGAGGCACCACATATCATCGAGGAACGCGGCTTTGGTAAGGCAACTGTGAACTTCAAACTTCGTGACTGGGTGTTCTCTCGTCAGCGTTACTGGGGAGAACCAATTCCGATTGTACACTGTCCGGATTGTGGAGCAGTTCCGGTACCGGAAGAAGAACTTCCACTTACATTACCTGAGGTTGATTCTTATGAGCCGACAGGAACAGGTGAGTCACCACTCGCCGGAATTGAAAGTTGGGTAAATACGACATGTCCTGTTTGTGGAAAACCTGCAAAACGTGAGACAAACACGATGCCTCAATGGGCGGGTTCCTCATGGTACTTCTTACGTTATGTAGATAATCATAACTCAGAAGCATTGGTATCCAAAGAAAAAGCACACGAGATGCTTCCGGTTGATATGTATATCGGCGGTGTTGAGCATGCGGTTCTTCACTTGTTGTACTCTCGTTTCTATACGAAGTTCTTATATGATATCGGAGTGGTTGATTTTGAAGAGCCATTTACGAAACTGTTCAACCAGGGTATGATTACCGGTAAGAACGGTATCAAGATGAGTAAATCAAAAGGAAACGTTGTTTCTCCGGATGATTTGGTAAGAGATTACGGATGTGATGCTCTTAGAATGTATGAACTCTTTGTAGGACCACCGGAACTCGATGCAGAGTGGGATGACCGTGGTATCGACGGTGTATATCGTTTCCTTACTCGTGTATGGAATCTTGTTCAGGACAGCAAGGACAAAGATATCAAGGCAACCAAAGAGATGGTGAAGATTCGCAACAAGATGGTATGTGATATCACATCACGCTTGGAGAACTTCAGCCTTAATACAGTTATCTCAGGTTTTATGGAATACAACAATAAGCTCATTGAGATTGCGAAGAAAGAGGGCGGAGTAGATGTAGAGACACTCAGCAACATCGCAGTGCTCCTTGCACCATTTGCACCACATATGGCAGAAGAGTTGTGGGAGCAGCTTGGACATACAGGAACCGTATTCAATGCAGGATGGCCGACATACGATGAGGCGCTTATGAAAGATGATGAAATCGAAGTGGCTGTTCAGATTAACGGTAAGACAAGAGCTGTTGTAACTGTACCGGCAGATGTGTCAAAGGATGATGCAATCGCGGCAGGTAAGGCGGCAATCGCAGATAAATTGACCGGAACAATTGTAAAAGAAATCTATGTACCGGGAAGAATTATCAATATTGTTCAGAAATAAGTAGCATATAAACCTTCATGTCTGGAAATACTTTTTATAAAGTATGCAGATATGGAGGTTTTTTATGTCAGAAGGAAAGAAAACAATATTTGCGACGTTGGAAGAAAACGTGTCATACATGAATTCTATATTGCCAATCAAAGAAAGCTTTGATCTCTTGCAGCGAGATATTATTATTGGAGAAAAGAAGAGCACCTTTTATTTTATCGACGGATTTACGAAGGATGAGAGCATGCAGAAATTGATGACCTCGTTCTTTGCTATCAAGAAAGATGATATGCCGAGCACAGCAACCGGATTTGCGAAGATGGCACTACCATATGTAGAAGTCGATGTCATAGGTGACTTTGATATGATTGTGAGAAGTCTTTTGTCAGGAGTTACATGTCTCTTCATCGATGGGTATGAGGCATGCCTCTTAATTGACTGTCGGACCTATCCGGCAAGAAGCGTGGATGAGCCGGATAAAGACAAGTCACTTCGAGGATCCAGAGATGGCTTCGTAGAGACCATTGTGTTTAACACAGCACTAATTAGGCGTAGAATTCGTGATCCACACCTTGTGATGCAGATGTTCGACGTTGGGAAAACATCACGTACGGATGTCGCACTTTGCTATATGTCAAACCGCGTGGACAAAGATTTACTAAAAAATCTGACGGAGCGCATTCAGTCTCTTGATATCGATGCACTTCGCATGAATCAGCAGAGCCTTGCGGATGCCCTGTTTACAAGAAAATGGTTTAACCCATTTCCGAAGTTTAAGTTTACTGAGCGACCTGACACTGCTTCTGTCTGTATCATGGAAGGGAAGATAGTGCTCCTTGTGGACAACTCGCCGTCTGCCATGGTGCTTCCGACATCGATATTTGATATTATCGAGGAGGCCAATGATTACTATTTTCCGACGCTGACAAATGTGTATCTGAAGATATCAAGAGCGTTGATTACGTTGGCAACCGTATTTTTGACACCGTTATTCTTACTATTCATGCAGAATACAGAGTGGCTTCCGGAGATGTTCTCCTTTGTGGCTCTTAAGGATACGGTGAATATACCGCTCATATATCAGCTGCTGATATTGGAACTCGCGATAGATGGGTTGCGGCTTGCCGCCATGAATACGCCGACCATGCTAAGTACCCCGCTAAGTGTTATCGCCGGTATTGTGCTGGGAGAGTTTGCTGTTGAGTCGGGGTGGTTTAACAGTGAGGTAATGTTATATATGAGTTTTGTGGCTGTTTCGAATTACACACAGCCGAACTTTGAGCTTGGCTATGCACTTAAGTTCATGCGACTGTTACTTCTTATTTTGACTGCCATTTTTAATTGGATTGGCTTTGCGGTCGGGACGCTGATTGTGATTGGTTCCATTGTATTTAACAAGACGTTATCCGGAAGAAGTTACCTTAATGTAAAATTAAATTAAAAAATTATAGAAAAATCAACAATTGTTGAAAAAGTGTGCTATAATGTTTGCATTCGGATAAATGCAGAGTTATAGCATTTACATACAGGAGGTAAATTAGATGAGTGAGTTTATTATCACAGCGGATAGTACGGTAGATTTGCCAAAGGAATATTTGGTCGAGAAGAATATTCCGATTATGGCACTTAGTTATATTTTGGACGGTGTTACATACGAGGATGGTAACGGACTGACAGGAAAGGAATTCTATGACAAGATTCGTGAAGGAGCAATGCCGACAACTTCGCAGATTAATCCGGAGCAGGCGAAGCGTGTTTTTGAAGCGTTTTTAAAAGAGGGAAAAGACGTGCTTCATATTGCATTCACATCCGGTCTTAGCGGAAGTTATAATAGTGCGCGCATTGCAGCGGAGGAACTTGCAGAAGAGTATCCGGAGAGGAAGATTGCAGTAATCGATAGTCTCTGCGCAGCCATGGGTGAAGGTATGCTTCTTTACAAGGTTGTCGAATTAAAAGAGCAAGGCAAGAGTTTTGATGAGATTGTAGAGTGGGCAGAGAATAATAAGCTTCACATCTGTCACGATGTAACAGTGGATGATTTGTTCCATTTGCATCGTGGAGGCCGTGTGTCTAAGGCGTCTGCAATCGTTGGTTCTATGATTAAGATTAAACCAATCATTCATGTCAATGATGAAGGTAAACTGATCGTAATCGGAAAAGAACGTGGACGCAAGAAATCTCTTATGACACTTGTGGACCGCATGGAAGAGAAGATGAAAGGTTATGAAAATGACATTTTCATGATTGTTCACGGAGATGCACCGGAAGATGCAGAGTTTGTGAAGAATGAGATGATTAAGAGATTCGGTGTTACAAATATTATGATTAACTGTCTTGGTTCTGTAATCGGAAGTCATACAGGTCCGGGAGTTGTAGCTATTTTCTACATGGGTGAACGAAATTAGGGATGTGTTCGCCTTTTGGATGGGAACAAGGGATTTTAAGTATAATGAAAGCAGGTTGATTTCATGTTGAACTGAAACTAACCTGCTTATTTTATTGCATTTTTGAGTTAAGTGAATTAAACTGCAATCCAACCCATGCCTTCAGCAACCGAGAAGAGTAAAATTGCAATGATGAAAATCGGTGCAACCCATTTGATCATCACGGTGAAAAGTTTCTCGCTCTTGAAGGTTCCGTCTGTTTCTTTTACTTCATCAGCAATTGCCTTTGGTTTAATTACGAATCCAATCAGTACACAAGTGAAGAACGCTACGATAGGCATAATCACGCTGTTGCTTATAAAGTCAAACAAATCTAAGAATGTCAGACCATTCAGGAATGTAATGTGTCCCCAGATGTTGAAACCTAATGAAGAAGGAATACCCATCAGTAAAGAGAATACAAATACCACGATACATGTGAGTTTTCTGCTCCATTTTGTCTTATCTATTACAATTGAAACAACCGTTTCCATTAATGAGATGGAAGATGTAAGTGCAGCAAAGAATACTAATAAGAAGAATGCCACACCAATTACAGTTCCCATAACACCTGGCATCTGGTCAAATACCTTTGGAAGGATGACGAACATCAATGTCGGACCTTTCTTTAGTTCTTCTGTAGAGCCACCGTAGAAGGTATAAGCTGCAGGAACGATCATAAGACCGGCCATAAATGCAATTGCTGTATCAAAAAGCTCAATCTGACGAACAGATTGTTCCATGTGATTGTCTTTCTTCATATAAGAACCATATGTAACCATAATACCCATAGCCAATGACATCGAGTAGAAGAGTTGTCCCATCGCTGCGAAGACTGTGGTTGGTGAAAAGTCTTTGAAGTTTGGCTTGATGTAATATAATACACCATCCATAGCGCCCGGTCTTGTTACAACATATACAGCAATTCCAACTGTCAATACAGCGAGAATCGGCATCATAATCTTACTTACTTTTTCAATTCCTTTTTCTACACCGAACAAAACAATGATTGCGGTCAAGGCTATAAATAAGAAGAACCAGCCGATTGGTTCTACCGGTGATCCGATGAAACCACCAAAATATGAATCATCAGCAGCCGCATGTGCACCGCCTGAGATAAATGTTGCAAAATATTTGATAACCCATCCGCCGATTACACTATAATATGGAAGAATGATAATCGGAACGAGTGCTGTGAGAACACCTACGAAGCCGAATCGTTTATCGAGAGCCTTGTATGCTCCGATGGCACTAAGTCCTGTCTTTCTTCCGATTGCAATCTCTGCAATCATCAGTGCAAACCCAAAGGTTACTGCTAAAATTAAATATACTAATAAGAAAGTACCTCCGCCGTATTGTGCTGCAAGGTATGGGAAACGCCAAAGGTTTCCAAGTCCGACAGCGGAACCTGCCGCAGCGAGGACGAAACCAATCTTACTAGTGAAATTACTACGTTGATTCATTCTAATTTCCTCCTTATATGTAAAGCAAAACGCTATCCCTTATTATGTCATATTTGGGGAATAATAGCAAGAAAAAATATGTTTAAATTTTATAAAAAATATGTTGACATGTCAGAGAATATATGGTAAATTAGGTTTTGCGTAAAGCGAAAAAGAAAGTAGGGTTCCACTCTCACCTCAGCACAATTGCGTGACTGGCGGTTGATATTGAAGCATAACTTAAGACAGGAATGTTGGCTGAAGTGTGCAGATATGGAGTGGATAGTCTATGACTATTCATTTTTTTTGCGCAAATGCAACGCAGAGTAAAGTAATATTATTTTTATGGAGGTGTACTACCATTAGCGAATTAATGATTAATGAGCAGATCAGAGACAAAGAAGTCCGCGTTATCGGAGAGAACGGTGACCAATTGGGAATTATGTCAGCAAAAGAAGCCCTTAAGTTGGCTGAGGAGGCTGAACTGGACTTAGTAAAGATTGCTCCAACAGCAAAACCACCTGTTTGCAAGATTATCGATTACGGTAAATACAGATACGAACAGGCGAGAAAAGAAAAAGAAGCAAAGAAAAAACAAAAAACTGTTGACGTGAAGGAAGTACGTCTTTCACCGAACATTGATAAGAACGACCTTAACACAAAAGTAAACAGTGCGAAGAAGTTCATTCAAAAAGGTGATAAA